>JAATGB010000065.1 GCA_015654945.1 Lactobacillales bacterium
AAAACAGATGAATGATTTAAATTTAACTAGGAGTAAGTAAAACTTTGTTACGAACTGATCAAAAATAAAATGCTTTAACAGCAGTTATTTTATCGACAAAAAAATTTTTGTGACTAATTTGTTAAAAAAAAAACTTGTTAAAGTATTGAGTTTTTTTATCTTTGTGTTATACTGAACTTGTGAAAGCTGTTATATTCTATAAAAACATTTATTAGGAGGAACATCTAATGGAACAATGGAAGGGCTTTAAAGGCACAAAATGGAAAGAAAACGTGAATACACGCGACTTTATCCAAAACAATTATACAGAATACCAAGGTGATGATTCGTTTTTAGAAGCACCGACAGAAGCAACGGAAAAATTATGGGATGAATTGCAAAAATTAAATGAAGTTCAGTACGAACGTAATGGTGTCTATGACATGGATACAGAAATTGTCTCTACCATCACATCACATGAACCAGGCTATTTGGATAAAGGTTTAGAAAAAATTGTTGGTTTGCAAACAGATAAGCCTTTAAAACAAGCATTTATGCCATTTGGTGGGATTAATATGGCAAACAACGCACTAAAAACAAATGGATACACACCAAACGAAAAGTTAACAGAAATCTTTACTGAATGGCGTAAAACACATAACCAAGGTGTATTCGATGCTTATACTGCAGAAATGCGTGCCGCTCGTAAAAACAAAATCATTACTGGACTTCCAGACGCTTATGGCCGCGGTCGTATTATTGGTGACTATCGTCGTATTGCTTTATATGGCATTGATTTCTTAATGAAGCAAAAGAATAGAGACCATGATTTATGTGGTGATAGCGCAATGAGTGAAGAAACGATTCGCTTACGCGAAGAAATTGTAGAACAATATCGCGCATTAGGACAAATCAAAGAAATGGCTGCTAGCTATGGACTTGATATTTCTCAACCGGCAGCAAATGCTCGAGAAGCAGTTCAATGGTTGTATTTTGGTTATCTTGCAGCTATTAAGAGCCAAAATGGGGCTGCAATGTCAATCGGACGTGTTTCTGCTTTCTTGGATATTTACATCCAACGTGATCTAGATAATGATTTAATCACTGAAAAAGAAGCACAAGAATTAATTGATCACTTAGTAATGAAATTACGGATGGTCAAATTTGCACGTACACCAGAATACAATCAATTATTCTCAGGATTCCCAATTTGGGCAACGTTATCGATTGCAGGTATGGGATTAGATGGACGTTCACTTGTAACGAAAAATGATTTCCGTCTTTTGCATACATTGACAAACATGGGCCCTTCACCAGAACCAAACTTAACTGTTTTGTATTCAGAACATTTACCAGAAGGCTTCAGAAGTTATTCTTCTAAAATTGCGATCCAAAGCTCTTCAATCCAATTTGAAAATGATAACTTACTGCGTGAACAATGGGGATCTGATGATTGTGCGATTGCTTGTTGTGTATCTGCAACAGTTATGGGTAAAGATATGCAATTCTTTGGTGCTCGAGCTAACTTAGCAAAAGCTGTTCTTTATGCAATTAATGGTGGGGTAGATGAAATTACTGGCGCACAAGTAGCACCAGCATTCCGCCCAATTACAACAGATGTTCTTGATTACAATGAAGTACTTGATAAATATAAAAATATTATGGATTGGTTAGCTGAATTATACGTTAACACATTAAATATTATCCACTACATGCATGATAAATATTCTTATGAAGCAGCACAACTTGCTTTTATGGATACAGATTTACGCCGAACTTTTGCAACAGGAATCGCAGGGATTTCGCATGCGGCTGATAGCTTATCTGCAATCAAATATGCGCAAGTTAAACCAATTCGTAACGAACAAGGTGTTGCAATTGATTTCGAAATTGAAGGCGAATTTCCTAAATACGGAAATGATGATGATCGTGCAGACGGAATTGCCGAATGGGTACTAGAATACTTCATGACGCAAATCAAACGCCACAAAACGTATCGTAATTCAACACCAACAACATCATTGTTAACAATTACTTCAAATGTGGTCTACGGTAAAAATACTGGGAACACTCCTGATGGTCGTCAAGCAGGTAAACCACTTGCTCCTGGTGCAAATCCTAGTTATAATGCTGAACAAAACGGCTTGCTTTCAAGCTTGAATTCGACAGCTAAATTGAATTATGCTTTTGCTCGTGATGGTATCTCTAATACACAAACCATCAATCCAACTGGATTAGGTAAAGATGATTCAACCAGAATTGAAAATTTACGTAATGTATTAGATGGCTATTTCTCTAGAGGAGCTTATCATTTGAATGTAAATGTATTTAGTAATGACCTCTTAAGAGATGCAATGGAAAATCCATTAAAATATCCAAACTTAACCATTCGTGTATCTGGTTATGCAGTTAAATTCCGTGATTTGACACGCGAACAACAATTAGATGTATTAATGCGTACTTCTCACGATAGAATGTAATTCCTTCAATTTCAAAAGGGGTGCAAAACATCCCTTTTGAGTTTTTTACAAGAAGAAAGGGGCGAAAGAGGATGACAGCAGGAAAAAAAATTGGCCATATTAATTCGACTGAATCATTTGGATCAGTGGATGGACCAGGAGTTCGATTTGTCATTTTCACTCAAGGTTGTCGGATGCGTTGTCAATTTTGTCATAACCCTGACACATGGAAAATCGGAACGGGACAAGAATACACTGCGGAAGAACTGTTAGCACAAGCTGAGCGTTTTCGCTCTTATTGGGGGAAAAAGGGAGGCATTACCGTTAGTGGGGGTGAACCGCTTTTGCAGATGGAGTTCCTGATTGACTTTTTTAAAAAAGCGAAAAACGCAGGAATTCATACCACTCTTGATTCTTGTGGAAAGCCTTTTACACGAGAAGAACCATTTTTTTCTCAATTTACTGAATTAATGAAATATACGGATCTCGTTTTATTTGATATTAAACATATTGATTCTGCCCAACATAAAGTGTTAACGCAGCATGATAATGATAATATTCTGGATATGGCTCGTTACCTTTCAGAAATCAAAAAACCTGTTTGGATTCGCCACGTTTTGGTGCCACAAAGAAGCGATTACGATGAGTATTTAATTCGATTAGATGCGTTCATTAAAACACTTGATAATGTTGATAAAGTAGAAGTATTACCTTATCACACAATGGGCATTTTTAAATGGAAAAAACTAGGGATTGACTATCCGTTAAAAGGAATCGAACCACCGACAGATGAACGTGTCAAGAATGCTCAAGCATTGTTACATGTTGAAGATTATAAAAAATACCAAACTAGATAGAGACTCGTTAAAAGGAAGTAGGGAAATTTTTCCCCTATTTCCTTTTCTTTTGTTAATGGAAACACTTATACAAGAGCGCATTTTTGTGCTATAATGTAACTTGTTTTAGAAAGGAAACTGCATCGATGAAAGATCAATTAAGCAAACAATTTCCCTCTAGATCCTTTTTCTATTTTCTACAATTGGCTGAAACACTGAACTATACGCAGAGCGCTCAGATACTTGGAATAACTCAACCTGCACTGACCCAACAAATTAAAAAATTGGAAAAAAGTGTCGATGCGGAGCTTTTTTATATGCTTGGTAAACAACTTCACTTAACCGAAGCAGGAAAGACTTTACAAAAAGCGGTTGAAGAGGTTCATGAAGTTCTTTTAGAAGCAAAAGAGACAATTCAAAAGGATAAAAGCGACATTAGCGGCAAAATTACGATCGGTATTTCGGCCTCTATTGAAGATAAGGTTTTTACCGATTTCATTATCCATTATTATCAATTATTTCCGAATATCGAAATCACTCTTTTTATGGTGAATCGAAAGGAAGTTTGGTATAGTCTCGAAAAAGGAAAAATCGACTTAGCAATTCTATATGTTCCGGAACAATTAATCAAGAATTGGGGTTCGTACGAAACTAAATGTATTTTGAAGGATGAGCTCTTGTTCTTGCATCACAATCAAGAATTTTGTGGCAAAGAAACAATCTCCTATGAAGAAACGTTATCTAAACCCTGGGTTACGTATCCGCCTTCTTATTTTGTTGCACAAGTCATCAGTAATGCCTTTAAAAAGCAGCAAGTCAAATTACCAGACAGCATTGCTCATTTAACGAAACCAAATCAAATGTTTAAATTTAGTAATGAAACGGAAAGCTACACAGCACTGCCTCGCTCTTTTTTTCAAGCGCATGAATGTGAAGGAATGTTAGAGGCTCTACCTTTTAATCCAGCAATTGATATGGAACTATCTTTTGTTTTTCGGAAAGAAAAGAAAAATACACCACGGATTGAACACTTTTTTACAAATTTTGAACGCTACCTACAAGACGAGGATTACATTTCTCGTTTAAAAAATAATTAATATTTTGAGGAGAGAGAACATGACAAAAGTACTTATTTTTGGCCATAAAAATCCAGATACAGATGCAATTACTGCTGCAATTTCTTATGCTTATTTACAAGCTAAGCTAGGTGTTGAAGCGGAAGCTGTTGCTTTAGGACCAGTGAGTGAAGAAACCGAATATGCCCTTACTTATTTTGACGTAGACGCACCAAGAGTAGTTACGACTGTTTCAAATGAAGTCAAACAAGTGATGCTTGTCGATCACAATGAATCACAGCAAAGTGCCGATGACATTCAGGATGTCGAAGTGCTAGCAGTTGTCGATCATCACCGTATTGCAAACTTTGAAACTGCAAACCCTTTGTATTATCGAGCAGAACCAGTTGGTTGTACAAATACGATTATTTTGAAGTTATACAAAGAATCTCAAATTGAAATTCCTCAAGATATTGCCGGCTTAATGCTTTCAGCCATTATTTCCGATTCGTTACTCTTTAAATCTCCAACCTGTACAAGTGAGGATATTGATGCAGCAAAAGAACTTGCGGCAATTGCAGATGTTGAACTTGAATCCTATGGCTTAGAATTGCTTAAAGCAGGTACAAATTTAACCGCAAAAACAGCGAAGGAATTATTAGATACAGATGCAAAGAGTTTCCCAATGGGAGATAAAAATATTCGTATTGGCCAAGTAAATACCGTTGATGTTGGAGAAGTTTTGAAACGACAAACAGAGCTTGAAACAGCTATGGAAGAACAAAATAAAGAGAAAAATTACGATTTATTTTTATTAATTATTACCAATATTTTAGATAGTGATTCTGCTATTTTAGTAGTAGGTGAGCCAAAATCCAATGTTGAAAAAGCTTTTAATGTCAAATTAGAGAACAATACCGCCTTATTAGCCGGTGTCGTATCCCGTAAAAAACAAGTTGTACCACAGCTTACTGAAACATTTAAATAACGAAGATAAAGGGGAGAGGCAGTATAGAAATTCTGACTAGCCTCTTATTCTTTGTTGTAGTTTTAATTTACATAATACTATTATAGTGAACTTGAGTGTTTTTATGAAATAAAAAGATGTATTGATTGTTCATTTAGTATATAGTAGAAATAGAAAAAGATGAATCCGCCCTTTTATCAGTGGTAAAAGTAAACTAGAAAGGATTGGAAATATGAAGACAGTAAAAGTTAAAAATGTTACGATTGGAGATGGCATACCTAAAATTTGTGTCCCGATGGTTGGAAAAAATGACGCTGAACTACTGAATGAAGCCCAAAAAATAAGCACAACCAATTGTGATCTGGTGGAATGGCGTGTAGATTATTACGAATGTGTAGAGAATTTTACCAAAGTAAAAAAAATAGCCCAAAAAATAAACGCTTTATTAACTAATTTTCCACTCCTATTCACATTCAGAACTGCGCAAGAAGGCGGCGTTCAAGAAATAAGTAGCGATCGTTACTATGAACTCTACCATGAGCTGATTCTAACTGGACTCATTGATTTAATGGATGTTGAGCTTTTTATCGATCAAGAAGTTTTGACAAAAATTATTACAGAAGCCCAAAAAAAGCAAATCAAAATTATTATATCCAACCATGACTTTGAAAAGACTCCAGCAGAAAATGAACTCATTTCGAGACTCATAAAAATGCAAGAAAAGGGAGCAGATATTTGTAAAATTGCTGTGATGCCGCAAAATGCAGCAGATGTTCTAACCTTATTAACCGCAACAAATACCATGTATCGTCAACACGCTGACCGTCCTATTGTCACAATGTCGATGGGCGATTTAGGCATTATTAGTCGGATTTCAGGAGGGCTATTTGGCTCTGCAATCACTTTTGCTGCTGTCGGAAAAAGCTCTGCTCCAGGACAAATTTCGATAGAAAATCTAAGAAACAGTTTGGCTATCTTAAAAAAATAGCACTAGTACACTTAATTTATGAGGTGAAACCATGTTTTTTAAGCAAAAAAGAAATTTACTTTTTATTTCGCTCCTCTTACTATTACTTGCCTTCACTGGTTATTTTTACTTCCAGACAAGCAATTATTCGTCTAATTCAGCTGCATCAGGACCAAAGAAAGAGCACCCAGAGTTAAAAACGCACGACTAGAAGCAACTTCAGAGACTTATCAATTAACTCTAGGAAACCGTTCGTACACTCTAGACCCAACATACGCAAAGATCTATAGAGATGAAGTCGTTACGTACTGCACAGAGCAAGGAGAAGCGATTTGTACCATGATTCTAGAAACTCCGCAAAAAATAGTGATCGTACCAGCTACTTTCACTAATAGTCGTGTGTATAGATTAAAACTTGGATTA
>JAATGB010000192.1 GCA_015654945.1 Lactobacillales bacterium
AAAGAAACAACTCTAATTCATTTTGCTTCTTCTACAGGTGATCAAATGAATTTTGTTTCTACCGATAAAAAATTTCCTATCGATTTATAGCAGATACCCAAAAAAACTCCCTATTTTTTATATCCAGTAATATACTAAAGGAAAAAGAAAGTACAATTGAAGGGATTGTCAAACCAATTATTTTAAAAAAAAATAGTGAGAAGTAATTCGTTTATTTTATTTGACGTCTAACAAAGGATAAATAAGATAGTGCTTTAGAGAAAATTGCAAACAAAAATAAACTACGTGAAGGAGCTCATTTACTCATTCATGCAGTTTATTTCCTTCATTTATTTCTTGCTCTACGCTGTTTACTGTGGCTGCTTTTCCGTTTTTTTTTTTTGCTTTTTGTATAGATAATCAAAGCAATTCCCGCAACTATAATGATACCTAGAACTACACTTACAATCAGAATGATCAACTTATAAAATTGATTTTCCGACGATTTTTTCGCGTTCGTTTGATTGATCTTTTTCACTTGATCTTCTGAAATAGTAATACGTTGCTTGGTTTCCCATGTTTTCCCTTGCTGGGTAAAAGTTGCAGCTACTGTATATGTTCCCGAATCATAAGTCTTTGCTAGCTTCGTAACATAAGAAAAGCTTGTTTCTGGTGTTACAGTGATCGTTTTTTCTTGTTTTTCGATTGTTTTTCCAGTTTTATTTTTTACTGTCATGCTGATTTTTGTATCTTTTAACAAGTTTTCATTTTCATTGGTAACCGGCAATTCTAATTGATACGTATGAAAGTTATCTTTTACTAATTTAATTTTACCAAAAACAACATTTGCTGTCGGCCGCTGATCAATATTTCCGCGAATAACGATAGGTAGTACATAGGCAACCACGTTTTGAACACCATTTTTATTTTTGCTCGCAGCCGTTTTTTCTTTAACTTGAATACCTGCCATCTTGATACCATTGAAGTCATCATTTGTAAAATTAATTTGTGCATAGACTGTTTGGCTGTCATTTGCTGCTATTTTTACTTCTTTTGGAAAAGAAACCAGCGATGTAATCGTTGGCTGTGCTGCCGTTTTTTTTTCTTGATTAGTATCAGAGTAATCAATCACTCCATTGCTATTCGTTCGTGCTTTGTTTACTTCTATTTCATACGTTTTTTCTTCTTTCGAACGATTTACAATCGTTACCCCAATTCGGTCTGAGCCATTAGGTGTCCAGCGAATATCAAAAAATGCTGACACATCCGCTGACTGGTGAGCAGAGACAACAGGTGAAACGGAAAAAGTGCCGATATTTTTATCTGCTGCCCTTGCTGAATATCCAGCAAATATACAAAATATCAGGCTAGTCGCTATCAGAATCATTTTAATTAATCGTTTTATCTTCATTTTTTCCCCTTTAGAAAACTAGAAAAAAGGAGCGAAAGCACTCCTTTTTCAGAATTAATTCAAATTTTCTATCTTTTAATTAACTACTGCTTCTGTACTTGGCGTTAATGTCCAGTTTAATGTAGCGGCAAATTCACCGGGAACAGCTGTTGCAGAAACAACTGCATTTGTTGCAAATGATTCCGCTTTTTCTTGCGTTCTCGTGGTAACATTATCAACAGTAGCTGCTGTATCTGTTACTGCAATGCCTCCAACAGTCAAAGTAAAGTTACTATTGTAAGTAGCATAATCAGAGGAAGCGACGCTAATGTTCCAGCCTGCTTCTACTCCACGATAATCGGTTACAGTTGTGCTGATCGTATTTGTTCCGCTTGTAGCAGCTACTACTGGAACTGTTTGTTGGCTACCATTTAAGGTTGCAGTAAATGTTGCATTGTCTGGTGCTGTCATTGAAAGTTCCCCAGCAGCAACGGTTCCTGTTACTGTTGAATCTGCAGCAAAAGCAACGCTGCCTCCTAGTGTTGCAAATAGTGTTGCCGTTGCGATTAATCCCGATAGTGTTTTTTTCATTTCATTCACTTTCCTCTATTTTTATTTTTTTGACGCCAATTTTAGCCATTATTCCAATTAGAATAATACCAAAAGCAACTAACTTATTTGTACCTTTTTCATTTGTTTGCGGTAATTCTGTGTTAGAAGTCGATTCAATTTTTTTTTGACTGTCGTCATCTCGACTGGATTCAGTAGAAGATGTAGCTACTTTAGAATTTTCTTTCTGAATTAAATGCCCTACTACCCTAGAAGGTTGTGCCGCTTCCGCAAAAACAGCGTTAGCTTTTAGACATATCCCAGTATTCGTAATGAACAACAGAAGAATGATGCTCTTCTTTAATTTCATTATTCGCCACCTTAGCTCTGTAGTAAGTGTGATCATTCAGATAGTTTTACAGAATAGTTGCTTTGATCAGACTCGTTATTACACAAGCATACTTTCCTGAAAATTCTAATTGACTATCCATTGCCATGGTTAACCTTGCTGCTAACACACGCACTACAATTGTGCTCGTTCTCTAGTAAAATTCTATAAAGATTCTAATAAGACACAATATATCTTCCGTCTATACTATGCTAACCTCTTTTCATTGTTCCAGATACTTGCACTTGCTTTTTACTGTGAAATAACTAAATGGTCGTAATGAAATAACACGAATGAAGGAAAAAACACCTACTTAAAAGCATTTCCAAGTATGTGATACCGTATTTAACCCCTTTTGCTCATTATAGCACTGCTATACCGAAAAACAAGGATTTATGCATGATATAATTAAATTTTGCATTAATATACAGTATATATACATAGATTTAAAAAATAACAACCAAATAAACAAAATACTTTATTCTATTATAAATTAAAAATCCTGGGTATTTTTTAAAAGCGCTTTCTTTTTCTCGTTAAAAAAACGGAAGCTTAGAAATCTGTTAGACATAGCTTTTCCCTGCTATTTACCTTACAATTGTTCAGAACCAAACAAAAAATTCCCTAGATTTTTGTTGTCACTTTATTGAATTAGATCATGCAATTAATGTGAGCTTATTAAAAATCGGATTTTGTTTATTAAGCCTTATTCCTTGTTACTGACGGCACGGATAATCCAACCACTAAAAAGTGTTTTTCTGAAGAATGGCGGAGATATTCTTTGTTTATGTTCGTATTTTTTATCCACTTTCAGCTATCTTCTTTCATTTATAGATAAAATAGTTAAAAAAACTGTAAAGTCAAGAACATCCATTCTTGCTTCTACAGTTTTTCTTTCTTTAAAAGTTACGGAAACGCTGATATCTCGTTTCGATTAATTCGGTTACTTGCTTTTGCTTTAATTCAGTTATTTTTTCGCTAATTGTTTTTTTTAAGATATGATTGATTTTCTCTTGTTCTAGTGGTTGTCCATTAAACGTTTCTGGAATTACTTTTTCGATAATTCCTAGTTCTTTTAGCTCATTTGCTGTAATTTTCATAATTTCAGCTGCTTCACTTGCTCGCGTACTATCTTTCCATAGTATTGACGCAAAACCTTCCGGCGACAAAATCGCGTAAATCGTATTTTCAAGCATCCAAACTTCGTCTGCCAAACCTAAAGCAAGGGCGCCACCACTGCCGCCTTCCCCAATAATAATTGAAAGAATCGGCACTTTTAAATCACTCATTTCAAACAAGTTACGTGCAATTGATTCGCCTTCCCCTCGTTCTTCCGCTTCAACACCACAAAAAGCACCTGCAGTATTGACAAAAAGAACAATCGGACGGTGAAATTTTTCAGCTTGTTTCATTAATCGCAATGCTTTACGATATCCTTCTGGGTGCGGCGCCCCAAAATTGCGTTTAAGATTTTCAGCTAGATTACGTCCTTTTTGGACACCAATTACTGTAATCGCTTGATTATTTAATGTTGCAATTCCACCAATAATTGCCGGATCATCACCAAAATTTCGATCCCCGTGTAATTCGATAAAATGATCAAATAATTCATCAATATAATCTAACGCTGTCCAACGTTCTTGTGCTCGCGCTAGCTTCACAATGTCATTCGCTGTTTTTTTACTCACGCTCGCCACCACCTTCTGCTTCCGTATGGAGTCTCAAAAGCAAACCTAAGCTTGCAGGTAATTCATTTCGTGGCACGATTTGATCAACAAAACCATGTTCCAATAGAAATTCAGCTTTTTGAAAATTATCGGGTAGTTCTTGCCGAATGGTTTGTTCAATTACTCGACGTCCTGCAAACCCAATTAAAGCGGAAGGCTCCGCCAAAATAATATCACCTTGCATCGCAAAACTAGCCGTAACCCCACCCGTTGTCGGGTCGGTTAAAACTGTAATATACAATAAGCCAGCATTGCTGTGTCTTTTTACCGCAGCGGAGACTTTTGCCATTTGCATCAATGAGAAGATTCCTTCCTGCATACGGGCTCCCCCGGAAGCAGTATAAAGAATCACAGGTAGTTTTTCTTGGATTGCCCGTTCAAATGCGCGCGTAATTTTTTCACCCACAACCGTTCCCATGCTGCCCATAATGAAGGTTGTATCCATAACACCAATCACAGTTCTTTGACCTTTAATTTCACATTTTCCCGTGACAATGGCCTCTTTTAAACCTGTTTTCAGCTGAACTTTTTTTATTTTTTCCCGATAATCTGGAAAATCAATGGGATCCTCCGTTTCTAGCTCTGCATCCCATTCTTCAAAGGTTCCGGTATCGCAAGTCAATTCAATACGCTCTGTAGCAGTTATGCGAAAACAATAGCCACAATGTTGACAAATTTTTTCGCTGCCCAATTCTTTATTATAAAGAGTTTGCTTACAATTGGGACATTTTGTCCACATATCATCGGGGACATGTGGTTTCTTTTGATTATTTCGCTGTGATTCTTCTCTATTTGGATTGATGTGAATGTATTTTTTCTTTTTGAATAGACCCATGCGAATCCTCCTATTTAGTCTTCTAATTCAGGGTTCCATTCTGGTAAAAATGTTTCCTGTAAAAAACTTGTGTCGTACTCACCCTTAATGACTTGTGGGTGAGCGATTAAATCTAATTGGAAATCTTGATTTGTGACAAGTCCTTCCGTTACAAGCTCAGATAATGCACGTTGCATTTTTACAAGTGCTTCTAAACGATCTTTCCCATGAACGATAATCTTCGCAATCATAGAATCATAATAAGGTGGAATTGAATAGCCCGTATACATCGCGCTGTCCACTCTTAGCCCCAAGCCACCAGCTGGGAGCAATAAATTTTTAATAGTACCTGGTGAGGGTGCAAAATGAAAGGCTGGGTTCTCCGCGTTGATGCGGCACTCAATTGCATGACCGGTTAAATGGACATCTTCTTGTTGCCATTCTAATGGTTGACCATTCGCAATTTCAATTTGGGCTTTAACCAGATCAATCCCCGTCACCATTTCTGTCACAGGATGCTCCACTTGAATACGTGTATTCATCTCCATGAAGTAGAAATTTCCTGCTTGATCAAGTAAAAACTCAATTGTGCCAGCATTTTCATAATTAGCCGCTTGCGCTGCTCGAACTGCGGCGGCACCAATTTCTTGTCGTTTCTTGTCGTTTAAGGCTGGTGATGGAGATTCTTCCATGACTTTTTGATTGTTTCTTTGTAGGGAGCAATCTCTTTCACCTAAGTGAATGATGTGCCCATATTGATCACCTAAAATTTGGATTTCAATGTGCCGTGCCGGATAGATGATTTTTTCAAGATACATTTGACCATCACCAAAAGCAGAGAGTGCTTCTTGTTGCGCCGAAGTAAATTGATCTGGCAATTCCTCGGGCGCGGTAATTTTTCGGATTCCTTTGCCACCACCGCCAGCTGATGCTTTTAGCATCACTGGATAACCCAACTTCTCAGCGACTTCAAGCGCTGCTTCCACTGTTTTCACTGGTCCATCACTGCCGGGAATAACTGGAACATTGGCTTTTTTCATTAGTTCGCGTGCGTTTACTTTGTTTCCCATTGTGTCAATTGTTTCTGATTTGGGGCCGATAAACGTGACTTGGCATTCTTCACACATGGTTGCAAAGACAGCATTTTCAGATAAAAATCCGAAACCTGGATGAATTGCCTCAGCATTTGTTACAATTGCTGCACTCAAAATATGCTGCATATTCAAATAAGAGTCAGTTGCTTTTGCTCCACCAATACAAATTGCTTCGTCTGCCATTTGCGTATGAAGTGCTTCCCGATCGATATCAGAAAAAACGGCAACCGTCTGAATCCCTAGTTCTCTACAGGCACGGATAATACGCACAGCGATTTCTCCGCGGTTTGCAATGAGAATTTTATTAAACATAGCTTACACTCCAATAATAAATGTCATTAACGCTTCACAAACCTTTTTATCTCCAACCCAAGCACTTGCTTGGCCAATACCAATATTTTTCTTTTGCTTAATAATGTCCATTTCTAAGCGTAGAACATCGCCAGGAACTACTTTTTGACGGAATCTCACTTTATCAATTCCACCTAGATAACCCTTTTTACCTTCAAATTCAGGCATTTTTAATAACGGAATCGAGCCGGTTTGGGCAAGCGCTTCTAAAATAAGCACGCCTGGCATCACCGGTTCACCAGGAAAATGTCCTGGAAAAAATGGTTCATTGTAAGTTACATTTTTAATAGCAACAACTTTTTTCCCTGGTATTAATTCGATCACTTTATCGACCATCATAATTGGATAACGATTGGGAATAATATCCATAATTTCTTGTGTATTCAATTGCATCAGTATTTTCCTCCTAGGCAATGCGGAATAATGGCTGACCATATTCAACAATTTGCTCATTTTCAACAAGTATTTCAACTACTTTTCCATCTGTATCACTCGTAATTTCATTCATTAATTTCATTGCTTCAATAATACAAAGTGTTTCACCTGTATTGACTGTGTCTCCCATTTCTTTAAATGATTTCTCACCCGGAGACTTACTTAAGTACACAACCCCAACAATCGGCGAAGTAACTATTTTTCCGACTGGCTCAACGTCCGGTTTCGCTACGTAAGGCTCCGCTTCCAAGTGATCGGTACGAACGTTTTCTTGTGAGACGATTGGTTGTTTTTCCGTTGAAGTTTGTCCAACGGTTTGCACGGCTTGCTGATTTTTATTCATATAGAAATCAACATTATCCATTTTAATTGACAATTCCCTGAGGCTTGAAGCTTCAAACAGAGAAAAAAGTTCCTTGACTTCCGTAAAATTCATAGCCTAGCTTCCCTCCCATTTTTTGAAACAGCAGACTGCATTATGTCCTCCGAATCCCAGTGAGTTACTCAATGCATAGGTTACTTTTTGTTTGCGTCCCACTTTTGGAACGTAATCTAAATCACAAGCTGCATCAGACTCAGATAATCCAATCGTTGGCGGCACAAAATCATCTTGGATAGCACCTAAGCATGCCATGGCCTCAATTGCACCTGCAGCTCCTAATAAATGTCCGGTCATACTCTTCGTACTTGAAATAGCAACATGATAAGCGGCATCCCCCATTGCGTACTTGATGGCTGCTGTTTCTGCACCATCATTCGGTGGTGTACTTGTACCATGCGCGTTGATATAATCGACCTCTTCGGGCGTAATATTTGCTTCAGTCATGGCTTGCTTCATTGCAACACCAGCACCTTCACCTGTTGGAGAGGGACTCGTCATATGATACGCGTCTGCTGTTGAACCGTAACCAACCACTTCGCCATAAATTTTCGCTTGACGTGCAAGTGCATGCTCCAGTTCTTCTAAGACTAGTATACCCCCACCTTCACCCATTACAAAACCATTTCGATTTTTATCAAAAGGAATGGAGGCTTTTTCAGGATCCTTTTCCTTACTTAAGGCTGTCAAAGCAGCAAAACCAGAAATACCAATTTCACAAACAGTGGCTTCTGCCCCACCAGCTAAAATGACATCTGAATAACCATGCTTGATATTTCGGAAAGCTTCCCCGATCGCGTTGGTTCCAGAAGCACAGGCTGTAACAATCGAGGTACAGATTCCCTTAGCTCCAATTTTAATCGCGATATTTCCAGCTGCCATATTGCCAATTGCCATCGGCACAAAAAAAGGGGCAACTCTTTGTGGTCCACGATCATGCATTTTGATGACTTGCTCTTCAATGGTTTGCATACCACCAATCCCAGAGCTTACAATAATGCCGATGCGATAAGGATCCATTTTTTCAATGTCCACACCACTATCATCCATCGCCTGAACGGCAGCAGCCACACCGTATTGGGAGAAAAGATCCATCCGCTTCGTTTGTTTTTTCTCCATGTAAAGAGTGGGGTCAAAGTCTTTAACTTCTGCAGCTACACTAATTCCCGTTTCTGAGGCATCAAATTTTGTGATTGGTCCGACACCATTTTTGCCAGCTTTAATATTTTGCCAGAATTCTTTTGCGGTATTTCCTACTGGTGTAATTGCTCCCATCCCAGTAACGACAACTCGTCTCATTTTCTTCCTCCTATCCATTCATTAACATGCCGCCATCGACATTGATCACTTGTCCAGTGATATAAGGGCTTTTCGCTAAGAAAATAGCTGTGTTTGCGACATCTTCAACTGAGCCAAATCGTTTAAGCGGAATTTGTTGTTGCGAATTTTCTTTCACTTTGTCACTTAGTTCGTTGGTCATATCTGTTGTGATAAATCCGGGCGCAATCGCGTTACATGTAATACCTCTGCTCGCTAATTCCCGTGCAACTGATTTGGTTAAACCAACCACGCCTGCTTTACTTGCAGCATAGTTTGCTTGTCCACTATTGCCAGATAATCCCACAACACTCGAAAGATTAATAATCGTTCCCGAACGTTGCTTTAGCATAATGCTACTCACATTTTGAATTACATTGAATGTTCCCTTTAAATTCACATTAATGACTTTCATAAAGTCGGCTTCCGTCATACGCATAATCAATTTGTCATTGGTAATTCCAGCATTGTTTACAACAACATCAATCGTGCCAAATCGCTCTTTTACCGCATGAATCAAAGCTTTTGCTTCTTCATAATGCTGAATATCAGCCGCAATATAAAAGACTTCGACACCACATGCTTGAATTTCTTTTTCTAAAGCTTCAGAAGAAGGACCGCGACCATTTAGCACAATGTTGGCTCCTTTTCGTGCAAAAGCTAGCGCAATCGCTTTGCCAATTCCTCTTGAACTGCCTGTCACAACAACTGTCTTATTTTTCAACAACTACTTTCACCTCTTTTTTCTGAAAGGTAGGCTACCGTTTTTTCGAGTGTTTTACGATTCTCCACATTTTGAACAGTAACTTCTTTACTGATTTTACGAATAAAACTAGTCAAGGTTTTCCCTGGTCCGACTTCAATAAATGTATCGACACCGTCTTCAATCATCGTCCGAACAGAATCTTCCCAATAAACAGGAGATTTTACTTGTTGTACCAAGGTTGGTCGAATCATTTCTTTGGTGGCAATTTGTTTTCCAGTCAAATTAGTTACCACGGGGATCCTCATCGGATTTACCGTTACTTTTTCTAAAGCAAGCGCTAATTTCTGTGCAGCAGGTTCTAGCAAAGGTGTGTGAAATGGTCCACTTACATTTAAGCGAATCACACGTTTTGCTCCCGCCTTTTGTAATAACTCTTCGGCTTTTTCCACGGCTTTTGTCGTTCCAGCAATTGCAATTTGACCAGGCATATTATAATTGGCCGGCTGAACAATCCCAAATTGACTCGCTTCTTGGCATTTTTGCTCAACAAGTGCGCGGTCTAATCCCATAATTGCCGACATCGCTCCTTCACCTAATGGAACAGCTTCTGTCATGTATTTGCCTCGCTTTTGTAACAACGGGACCGTCTCTGAAAAAGAGAGCGCACCACTCTCAACAAGTGCGCTGTATTCACCTAAGCTGAGACCAGCTGCCGCCTGTGGCCGAATGTCAAAGACTTCTTTTAAAACCTTTGCAATTGCTGTCGAAACGGTTAAAATAGCTGGCTGTGTAAATTCAGTTAGATGAAGCTGGTCATTCTCAAAAAAACAAAGCTTTGTCATGTCATAGCCAATCGCAGCCGAAGCTTCAGCAAAAACCTGTTTTGCTTGCGGATAATTTTCATAAATTTCTTGACCCATTCCTACATATTGGGCACCTTGACCACTAAATACGAATGCAATTTTCATTAGCTTACCCCTTTGTTCCAAGGAATCTTTCTGGTACCTTTTGCAATGTTTCTTCACATTCTTTGACGATTTCATTGACAATTTCTTGACACGATTGTCCTCTTTTATTGACCATTCCGGCAATTTGGCCAGACATCATTGAACTGTTTTTCGTGTCACCATCAACAACTGCACGTTTAAGCGCACCTCGGCCTAATTCTTCTAGTCGTTCCCAGTTTGGTTCAGCTTTTCCGCCTTCTTCACGTTCCATTTTATCGTAATCACGGGTTAATTTATTCCGTAAACCACGAACCGGATGACCCGTCAACAATCCAGTAATCGTTGTATCAATATCTTTTGCTTTTAGCACCGCTTCTTTAAAATTTTCATGAGCAGTAGAATCGCTTGACACAAGAAATCTAGTGCCTAACTGAACAGCTTCCACGCCTAACATTAATACGGCTGCCATTCCTCGGCCATCTCCAATACCTCCAGCAGCAATTACCGGAATCGATACTGCATCGACCACTTGCGGAACCAAGGCCAAGGTCGTCGACTTCCCAATGTGTCCGCCGCCTTCCATCCCTTCAACCACAACTGCATCAGCACCATCACTTTCCATTCTACGGGCTAAAGCAACTGAAGCAACTACGGGAATCACAATAATCCCTGCTTCTTTAAATTTCTTCATATATTTACCGGGAGAGCCTGCACCAGTTGTAATCACTTTTACTTTTTCTTCACAAACAAGATCTACAATATCCTCAACATGAGGGGACATTAACATAATATTCACGCCAAAAGGCTTATCTGTTTTTTCTTTCGCACGACGAATTTGTTCACGCACGACTTCCTTAGGCGCATGTCCAGAAGCAATCAGACCTAATCCACCTGCATTCGAAACTGCACTTGCTAAATTAGCCTCCGCAACCCACGCCATTGCACCTTGGAAAATTGGATATTCAATTCCTAACATCTCGCATATTTTTGATTGCACGCTCCTACATCTCCTCGTTTAATTTGAATGACTCTATTTTAGAAAAAAAGTAGCTTTCAAGCATCCTATTGCTTTTAGCTACCTCCTACACTGTCTATTTTTCAGCTAACTGTTTGTCAACAAACGTTACTAAATCTCCAACAGTGTTTAAGCCTTCATCTGATTCTATTTTTACATCAAATTCATCTTCAATATCATTGATAATTTGGAACAAGTCTAAACTGTCCGCATCTAATTCTTCACGAAAGTTTGTTGTTAATTGAACTTCTGCTTCTTCTTTACCTAATTGATCCACAATAATTGCTTGAACTTTCTCGAATGCTGCCATGTATAATTCCCCCATGATTTGCTTTATTTTTATTTATCAACGGTTTGATTGCTAAAGTGAGAGGAGAATGCTTCCCCATGTCAATCCGCCACCAAAACCTGTTAACACAATTTTTTGTTCACTGCCTAATGTCAAATGTTGACTCTGAATATTTTCGTCTAATAGAATCGGAATCGTCGCCGCAGAAGTATTTCCATAATTTTGAATATTTGTTAGAAATTTTTCCCGCTTAATTTTTGTTTTTTTGGCGATACCGTCTATGATTCGCGTATTTGCTTGGTGAGGTAAAATGTAATCAATGTTTGCACTTGCAAGTCCACTTGCTTCAATCGTATTCTGAATATCTGTTGATACTTCCCGCAGTGCGAAATCGAAAATCGCGCGACCGTTCATTGCCAATTTGGCTGAAACTGATTTTTGCGGTTCTTCCATAAAAGGTGTTTGGCTAGAAAGAGCTCCTGCTGTTAAGTTTAGTGCTCTGCTGCCATCTGAATGGAGTGACGTTTGTAAAAACTGCTTGTTCCCTTCCGTCCATTCAAGTAATACGCCTCCTGCACCATCTCCAAATAATACAGCCGTGCTTCGATCTTCCCAATCAATCATGCGAGACAATGTTTCGCCACCGATAATCAGGCCTTTTTGATAACGACCTCCCCGGAGAAAATTTTCTCCAATTGAAAGAGCGTAAATAAAACCCGAGCATGCCGCTGTCACATCAAAAGCAAATGCGTTTTTTGCGCCGATTTGGCTTTGAACCAAACAAGCCGTTGATGGACTCGTATAGTCAGAAGTCATGGTCGCAACAATAATAAAATCAAGTTCTGCTGGATCCAAATTAGCTCGTTGAATGATTTGTTTTGCCACTTGGCCGCATAAGTCAGCTGTGGTTTCTTTTGTGACGATTCTCCGAGAGGCGATGCCAGTCCGCGAAGAAATCCATTCATCGTTTGTATCCATTATCTTTGATAAATCATCATTGCTTACCTTTAATGCTGGGACATAACTTCCCGTTTCTGTAATGCGAACATTACATGTCATACACAAACCTCATCTCTTCTTCCTACTCTATCACTCATACTACTCAATACTGTTCACTAAGAACGTATGTAAGTTTGAAAGGCCTCGAATCAATGCATGTTGCTCTGCATCTCCCATTTCGGCTAAAGCTGCTTTGACCATCTGTTTATGAAAATGGTCATGAACACGAAAAACCAAACGACCTCGATTAGTTAAAGCAAGTAAAACTACGCGGCGATCTAACTCACTTCTGATACGGTCCACATAGCCTTTTTTCGCCAGATTATTGATTGATACCGTCAAAGTACCTAACGTAATCGATAACTGCTTGGCGACTTCTGAGGCTGTTTTGTGTTCATGCAACCCAATGGCTTCAATCGTGTGCATTTCCGTAAGCGATAGATCCTTAAATTGACTTTTTTTTAGCTCTGACTCCTCAATTGTAAGAATGTCGTTAAAGACACTTACGAGATAGTCGTTGATTACTTCTAGTTTGGACTCCATTGTTTTCCCTCGCTCACGAAATACTTTGAGAATCAAATCATTTGATAATCAAACTATATAGTGTTTAGAAAAACTTTGCAAGTATTTTCTGCAAATTTTATTTTAAATAACTTTTGATAACTCTTCCTATTCTCTTTTACTATGGTTTTTACTGCTAAAAAAAACAACTATTTTTTTTAAATTCTCCTTATTTTTTCCTTTATATTCGATAATAGCTTCTTTTGAATGTTTTTGACTGTTTTTGATTGTTTTATCTGTTTATTTGTGCTATTATCTTTTTGAAGGGGGCGTGTAAATGCTTACAGAAGAACGTAAACAATTTATTTTAGAGCAACTGTTACTACAAGAAATTGTTAATTCTCAGCAGCTAACACTGGCTTTGCATGTGTCGGAATCAACCATCAGAAGAGACTTACGTGAATTAGAAGATGCCGGTATGCTAATAAGAATTCATGGTGGAGCAAAAAAGGTTCACGCATTGAGTTACGAGCAAAGTATT
>JAATGB010000056.1 GCA_015654945.1 Lactobacillales bacterium
TAAATATGATGCAGCTAATAAACTTATAAGTTACCAAATTCCACAAAAAACTTACGGTGAAACGTTACTAGTCGTTCCATTTACGGCACGGCTGACGAAAGCAACAGATAAAACGAGCTATCGCTCAGATGAAGTTGTTCGCTGGAATCTAACACCTAGAATTGGTGCAGGCCCTGATGAGACACTGACTTTTACTATCAAAGATACTTTGCCCAAAGAACTGAGCTATATTACTGGATCTGCTAAATATGGCTCAAATGAAATTGAACCAACAATTAAGGAAAACACTGATGGGACGACAGCCTTAACATGGACGATTACGTATCATCCCAAAACAAATCCTACCCAAAAATTAACCTTTGATTCCATGGTCAATGGCCGAAAGATCGTGTATGATGCCATGAATACCTGTAATATTGAAAATTCAGCAATTATTTCAATAACAAACAAAGAAGGGGCAACCGATGATTCGGCCGAAAAATTACGAACAGCACAGGCAAGCACAACGATCACAAAAGTTGCGACTACCAGCATTGAAAAAACAACAACAAAATCTAAAATCGAAGTAGGTTCAACGGATCCTGCTGTAAAAAACAGCTCCCAAAATGTTGAGGTTCAATATGATTTGTATACGAAAAATAATACGCAAACACCGACAAAAGATGTGAAAGTGTTAGATATTTTACCTATTTCAACCGATGGTCGTGGAAGCACGTTTTCTGGTAAGTTTCATTTGCTTAAACTAACGGTTAGTGGGGGAACAAATGCGCAAATTTACTATACAAAACAAACGCTATCAAAAGAACTCGCGCCAAATGATGTAGACATCACTAAAAATGGTTGGACGCTCTATAATTCAGGTGAAATCAGCAATATAAAAGCGATTTTTGTACACTATGAAGAATTAGCTACTAATGAAGAAACAACGATAAAAATGAACTTAAAAGTTGAAAATCAAAAAGTAAATGATTCTTTAGTAAATAGTGTGAAGTTAGACAACTATAATCATAATCCTGTAGAGTCTGTTCATATCAAAACAAGTGTTGTTGGTCGAAGTATTCAAGGTGTCGCTTGGTATGATGATAATGTAAATGGAAAAAAAGATAATACGGAGCAATTGGCAGCAAATATTCCAGTGAAATTATATCGAACAAGTAAAGAAGAAACAACCTACAAAAACAAATTAGTCACAGAAGATTTGCGAGGGAATCTTTTGATCGATGACCAAGGAAAATCATTAGTTACAACAAATAATCAAGGAATTTACCGCTTTACAAATTTACCAGAAGGCGAGTACGTTGTGTATTTTGATATTGGAAATCAAATTACAACACAAAAATTTAAAATCACTAGAAAAGATAATGAATTGTCTTCACAAATGGAAAATACTTCGAAGGTGAATTGTGATACGTTGAGAACAGATAGCTATCTCGCACCACCGTTAGAAAGTGGTCAGTTTCTAAATAACGAAGCAACCCTCCAAAATATTAATATTGGGCTCATTCGTCCATCAAAAGTCAGTTTATTTAAATATGCAGCTGGATCGGCAAAAGACAGCAATGGTGATCAAAAGCTCAGTGATGCGGAAAAAATGACCGGTACACCGCTTAAAGCAGCAAAATTTGAATTATATTTGGAGGAGGATGGCGTAAAAAAGAAAATTGGTGTCGCTAGTACTGATGAAAAGGGTTATGTCGAATTTGACACACTATTTCCGGGAAAATATGAGCTGATTGAAACTAAGTCACCAGAAGGCTACGAGCTGGTAAAAACACCGATTCCTTTTACGATTGAAGCGGGGAATAAGACGATTGAGCTCTATCAAGATGATGCTAAAGATACGCTTTTACCTTTTACTGGTAGCAGTTCGATGGCACAGCTGCTTTTACTTTTTTCATCTGGGTTATTAAGTACTGCACTAGTCGGAATGTTAATTTATTTCCGTTCATTTAGTAAGAAAGCGCGCGTAAAAAGGAGGAAATATAGGTGAAAAAAATAAAACTATTTTTTACTTGTTTTCTTTTACTTGGATTTTTGCTTATTTTTAGTGAAGTGATCGGATATGGAGACGAAATAGAAAGCTTCGGTATTCATATTATAAAATATAAATTAGCTGAACAAGATTTGACAAAACAGCAATTGCCGACTGATGGTACGAAGGCTGAAAAGGTGACAGATGAGCAGGGGAATGATTTACAACCTCTCTCAAATATAGGTTATGAAATCACTAAAGTTGTGTTAAAAGAAGCAACTGGTGACTCAAATAATCTGGATCTTTATGAACCTATTCAGGGAGCAGAAGCGTTTCAGATGAAAATAATAACGAATGAAGTGGGCTTAGCCGAAGTTAATGGTTTACCAAGAAGCACCTATTTAGTTACTGAATTACCGAATAATTTATTAAAGGAAGTAATGGAACCGGTCATCATTCAGCTCCCAATGAAAACACAGTCTGGAATAGTAAATGACGTCTATCTTTATCCCAAATCCACAATCTATACGCAAGATACTATTGAAACAGATCGAAAAAAATTGCCCCAGACAAATGGCACCATTGGAACCATAAATCAAATGATTTTCATGATAGTTTTGGTTTTAGTAATGGGAATAACTGGTCTGTTTTTATCGAAAAGAAAAACAAATTAAAGAAACATCTTGGAGTAATTCTATTTGAAATAGTTTTACTCCCTTCATTTTTCTGACACTCTTTAAATGAAATTAGGCAAAAGGAGGTCATGGTTTGCAAAAAAAGCGAAAACGCAAAAAAACATCTTCGAAGCATATAAAAACAAAAAAAAAACAGAAAAAAACGAATATTTCAGCTGAAAAAAAGCAGCTGACGGCTAAAAAGAGGAAAAATAAAAGCAGAAGAAAAAAGCAGCAAAATTTTTTGTTAATTTTTGCGATTTTTATGATTATGAGTGGTATTTCATTGCTTCTCTATCCCATTGTGGGAAACTATCTGGCTAATCGTGAGCGAAGTGAAGCTGTTACCAATTACGATCAAACGTTAAAAAAAATAAATCAAGAAGAAATCAAGCAGCAACTGAAATTAGCCAACGAATATAATGAAGCTATTTTTACGAAACAGCGTAAAAGCCAAAGTGCAGCTTATCAAGAAATTGCCAATGAAGGGGGTGTTATGGGGACAATTGATATTCCAGCGATTGGAATTAAAACGTTGCCTTTTTATCACGGAACTTCTTACAAAACATTAAATAAAGGATTGGGTCATTTTGAAAATTCGAGCATCCCTGTTGGCGGAAAAAACACGCGTTCTGTGATCACCGGACATAGTGGCGTAAAAAATCAAATTCTCTTTACGGATATCCGAAATTTACAAGTAGGGGATTTGTTTTTTATCAATATATTGGGAAAACGTTTGGCTTATGAAATTGAATCTTTTGAGGAAGTTTTACCAAGCGAGGTAGATAAAGTAAAAATAATTCCTGGAAAAGATAGGGTCACGTTACTAACCTGTACACCACCTGGAATCAATACGTATCGTTTACTTGTAAATGGTCAACGAATCCCTTATAAACAAGCATTGACCAAAAAAATGATAAAACGAAATTTTTGGAGCTATCAAAATATTGTTTTAACAACTCTGGCACTTTGTTTCGTTATTTTTTTAATGTTAGGGTTAATTTATCGCAATCTAAAGAAAAAAGCGAGAATGTCCATTCCTCAAATTTCATTTAAGGCAAAAAAAAATATTCGGAAATTAATCGCAGTTACAAGAGGGGTCTTTATTGTATTATTAGTTGCAATGGTAGGTGTGTTGGTAGTTGCGATTTATGGTTATTTTCAAATGAAAAAAGAAACGCGTTTAGAACCGATTAATGTTGGGGTGGCGCAAGAATTATTTGCTTTTAATACGGATAAAATCTTACAAGCAAACTACGAAGAAAAACAAATTACAAGTGTAAATGTCACAAAATATGCCAATGCTAAAAATAATATTCAAAAAAATATCAATAACTGGGGGATTGGCAAGCTCATAATTCCCGATGTAGGTATTGATTTACCAATTCTTGCAGGTTTAGCAAACGAAAATTTATTAAATGGTGTCGCGACGTTTCGACAAGATCAATCACTAGGTAAAGGAAATTATGTTTTGCTGGCACACAATATTTACCAGCAAGATTTATTGCTTCATCGGATCAAAGATCTAAAAATACATGCAATTATCTATGCAACAGACTTCAAAAAAATGTATAGTTATGAAGTTTTTTTGAATCAAGTTATAAATGATACGGAAATAGCTGTTTTGGAAAAAAACGCGCCATCAATTATTACATTATTACGCTGTGAGGGCGACATCGGTACCACCAAACGACGAGTTGTCCAAGGAAAATTAAAAAAAATTGAAGAATTGAAAGATGTTAGTCCGCAAAAAATTACCAGTCTATCGCTGACTGGCAATACTTCACAAAAGAAAGGAATTCTCATCAAACGGAATCCTGTGTCTGTTTTCGATCAATTTAGTATGAAATTAGCGGCCGGAATTCTAGCTGATCCACTCCAAACCAGTGTCCCTTTATTTTTGGTATTAGTATTGCCGGTGATTTTCTTAAGTTTGCTTCGAGAATAAACAGCAGCTTTCGAGGCCTAATTACCTTAAAAAGGCTCTAATATTGTCGGTAAAAAACACAAATGAAGCGAAATAATTGTTTTTAGAATTTGGTAACGGTAGAATAGCGGTTATAGAGTATATTTTGATTAAATTGATAGAAGGTAGATGATTCATTTGACAACAAATTGGGGATATGAGGGTGAAAGAGGTCCCGATCACTGGCATGAATTAAGCCCTAGATTTGCTTGCGGAATTGATTTTCCTTGGCAATCACCCATAGATTTAAACCGTAAAAATGTTAGTAAAATTTTTTCAGAAGAGCCACTAAAGTTTTTTTACCAATCAGAACTTTTTTTCGAAGAAATTTTTAATAATACCTTTCATTTTATTCCGCCTGAAAAGCATAGTTATCTTGTTTTCTCTGAAAAAAAATATTATTTAACCGATATCCATTTTCATTTGCCAAGTGAGCACACGCTTGAGCAAAAACATACCCCAATTGAATTCCATTTTGTTCACATGAATGAAGAAGGCCATAATTTAGTCGTGGGTGTTTTATTTGAAATTGCGGACATCCAAACACTAATCGAAGAAAAGCCGATGGTTAAAATTAATTGGCAAATTCAAGCACCAGGAGTCGTTTTTAACCCGGCACTTTTTTTACCGAAAAAAAAGAGTTTTTATTCTTATATCGGTTCGCTTACGACACCGCCAACGCTTGGAGAAATCCAGTGGTTTGTGATGGATCAAGTGCAAACAGTGCAAAAAGAGTTTGTTGAATGGTTAAAAAATTCAATTGTGCCTAATAATAATCGACCAGTTCAGCCGTTAAATGAGCGAGAAATTTGGTATAGAGAGTAATGTGTTTTTAATAAAGGAGTGAGCGGAATGTACGAAAAGGATTGGTTTATGCGGCAAATCAATGGAACATTGTCTTTTTTAGCAAAGAAAAAATACGATCCAATCATTCTAACCCTGCTGCAAGAAAATGGGGATGCAAAGCAAATTATTTTAGAAGATCGCTTGTTAGAGTTAATCGCACAACTAAAAATTAATGCTGCTGAAAATTTATTATTCCAGCAGCGAGCGGCAATGGTTCCGGAACAGCGGAAAGAAATTGCGCATTGGTTTTATGGTGAGCTTGCTAAATTGACAGATGAAGAATTGGCGCAAGCAAAATTTTCGTGGTCTGAAATTTTAGCTGGAGAAGTGGAATTTAACCAAAAATAGACAGGAATAAAAATAACGACCTCTGAAAGCTCGAGAAAAAAGTGAACTTTTAGAGGTTGATTTTAGGCTTTTTTTAATTGCTCAATGGTTGTTTTTTCTGGTGTTACAAAGAGCGTTTTTTGGTTTTCATAAATAACAAATCCAGGCTTGGCTCCATTTGGTTTATGGACATGTTTAACTGCTACGTAATCAACAGGAACTGAACTGGAGAGACGGTATTTCGAATAGTATGCAGCTAACTGCGCCGCTTCATGAAGTGTTTCGACAGAAGGTTCGGATGATTGAATAATAACATGAGAACCAGGAATATCTTTTGCATGTAACCAGACATCCGTTTTACGTGCAGTTTTCAAGGTTAACTGATCGTTTTGTAAATTATTTTTTCCTACTAACAAAGATGTACCATCACTTGAAATAAATTTTTCTGGCTGGCTTGGTTTTGATTGTTTGTGTTTCTTTTTTCCTGTTTTCAAACGAAGATATCTTTCTTGAATTAGTTCTTCACGAATGAAAGGGATTTCTTGCGGCGTGGCGATTTCCAACTGGCTTAGCACGCTTTCAAGATAGTTTACTTCTTTTTGAGCATGTGCCAATTGTTCTTTCACAATTGAGTTGCCATTTTTTAGTTTCTGGTATCTTTGGAAATATTTTTGGGCGTTTTGATTAGGTGAAAGAGCAGGGTTTAGTCCAATTTCAATTGGCTGTTCTTCTTCATAATAATTGGGTAGCGTTACTTTTTTCGCGCCTCGGCCAACTTGATAGAGATAGGTTGTTAATAGTTCGCCTTTGATCCGATATTGCTCGGCATTTTCGGCATCTTGAATTGTTTGTTCTAGTTTTTTTATTTTTAATTCATTTTTCTTTTTTTCATTTGCAATTTTTTTGACGAGGTCGCCGGATTGTTGTTTGACGCGATCTTTTTCAGCTTTTCCTTCATAGAAGGCATCCACTAATTCGCTAGCTGATGAGAATGTTTGAAAATTTCTTCCTAATGTCGTAAAAAGAAGCGGCGTAAAAAAATCCTTATTGCCTTGAATGGAGAGAGTGGGCACAGGTGAATTTTCAATGTCACCCCAGAAACTTTGCCATGTTTTCATTTTTTCATTGGGATGTTCAGCAAGCTGAAAAGCCAATTCGGTTGCAGTATCTTTTCCTAGCCCCTGAAAATGCTGTTGCAGATAATTTGCATCTAAGTTTTCTGTTGTGGAAAGAGTTTCAAAAAGATTTGTGTGGTTCGTTTTAAAGGGATTTTGTTGGCTTTGCTTGGGTGGTTCAATATACTCAGCCCCCGGAAGTAAAATCCGATATGAATTTTGGCTTAAACCAACATGCTTAATACAATCCAATATTTTATGATTTTCTTTATTTAGTAATACGATCGTACTATGTCGTCCCATCAATTCAACAACGAGGACAATATTTTCTAAATCGCCTACTTCATTCCTTCGTGAAAATGAAAAATGTAGGACACGATCATTTTCTTTTTGTGCAATTTTTTCCAAAATAGCGCCTTCTAAATATTTTCGCAACATCATGCAAAAATTTGTTGGACTGCTTGGGTTTTGGTAAGTCATTTTCGTTAAATGTACGCGCGCGTACGTTGGATTTACCGATAAAAGTAATTTATGATTTTTACCATTATTACGGATAATTAAGACAATTTCATGGTCATATGGTTGATGAATTTTTGTTAGTCGACCAGATTGTAATTCTTGATTTAATTCTTTTTCAATTACATGTGTAAAGACACCATCAAAAGACATTCGCACATTCCTCATTTCTATTTCCATTCTATTATAACGTGAATAGCTTGATTTCCCAACTAAAAGTAAACGTTTCAAAAAATATTTTCTTTTTTCATCTTTTTTTATGCGTTTTTTTTAGCTATAATGAGGGAGTGATCATACGGGAGGTTTCTATGGAAAATAGTAAAAATTTTTTTGCCATAAGGTGGCATAAAGTGAGCCATTTCATCAAAGACAACAAACAAGTTTCAATTGTGAGTGGGGTATTACTGCTTCTCTTTGTTGTGCTTGCTTTTTTGGTGATTCCAGAAGTCCAAAAAAATATTCGTCAGAAAGAAATGAGTACCTTGGTCTTGGAAAACTATACAAGTAAAAAAGTTGTCTACCTTCCTAGTGAGGATGTTGCGCGAAAAGTTAAGAATGAACAAAAGCTTGCGGTTTTATTTATTGATCCATCTCAATCAATTTATCAATCTGTTGGCAAATTATTGGCTGATAAAACCTTTTTGAAGGACTATGAGGGCACCCTTTATTTGGTTCCGCTTATTTACCAGAAAAAACAGTTGACAGAATCGTATCATTTATCAGATAAGCCCACGCTTGTTTATTTTGAAGCAGGAAAACAAGTGAATGCAGTAGCGATCCAATCAAAAAAAACGTTGAAAAAAACATTCCTTGCTGCACTTCAAGGTCTTTCGATGTCGAACGAAGTCAGAGATATCGAGGAGACAACTTCAACATCGACCGATAGCCAAAATGATACAACAGATGCTTCTCAATAAAAGAGTATTCTGAACAAAATATAAGCAAAATCAAAAAAATGATTTTTTTCGCGTGAAACGCGTTGACAATTCCGATTTTTAAAGCTATACTAATTTCAATTCAATAATTAAACTTTGATGGAGTGGTAAAAATGAACTTATCGAGCCGACGTATAAAACTGAATAATTATTACTTTAGCTATTTTAGATAAGTTTGTAGCCATGAACGTCGTGGGTGCAAACTAACACAGTTTGTGTCTATGATGGCTAAGGATGTTTCGTAACGACTTTCCAGCCATGTAGATGTTAGAAATCTATAATGGCTTTTCTTTTTGAAAATTTTTCTTTCATAAAAAGACATTTCCTGTAGATTTTTAGCATATCCTACAGGAGATGTCTTTTTTGATTTCCATCGCACAAATAAAAATGAAGGGGTTAAGAATAATGACGGCAATTTCTGGTCATACGCGTTTGGTGGGACTTTTTGCTACACCAATCCGTCACAGTGTCTCACCATTGATTCACAATACGGCATTTCAGAAGTTAGATATTGATGCGGTTTATCTTGCTTTTGAAGTCGGGAAAATGGAGCTACCACAAGCAATTGAAGCAATCAAGACATTGGGAATGCTAGGTGCAAACTTATCAATGCCAAATAAACAACTCGGCTATGAATTAGTGGACGAGCGATCCAAAGCGGCAGAATTAATTGGCGCGATTAACACGATTGTCAATCACAATGGCAAACTAATTGGTCATATCACAGACGGCACTGGCTATATGCGAAGCTTGCTAGAAAAAAATATTGACATTATTGGCAAAAAAATAACGTTGCTTGGTGCTGGTGGAGCTGCTACAGCGATTCTGACACAAGCGGCTTTAGACGGAGTGCAGGAAATTAGTGTCTTTAATTTAAACGACAATTATTTCTCATCAATTACTGAAAAATTACAGGCAATTCAAGCGGCAACAGGTTGTAAGTTACAATTGTTTGATTTAGCTGATGAGGAACGTTTAAAAAGAGAAGTTTCGACTAGCGCTTTACTTGCAAATGCGACTGGCGTAGGTATGAAACCATTGGAGGGGCAGTGTCCAATTAAAGATTTATCAATTCTTAGAGAAGACTTAGTGGTAACAGATGTTATCTATACGCCAAGAGAAACGGAACTGCTGCGCCAAGCTAAAAAAAGAGGTTGTCAGACAATGAACGGGCTGGGAATGTTGTTATATCAAGGAGCCGCAGCATTCGAATTATGGACCGGACAAAAGATGCCCGTCGAACAGGTTAAAATAGCTATCAATGATTTATAAGATAAAAAAACTAGAGGAGCGAATAAGATGATCGTAATTATGAAACCAGGAGCAACCAAAGAGCAAATCACCGCAATTGTCAATCGAGTAAAAAAAGAAGGTCTAGATGTCCAGCTGAATGATGGCAAAGAGCAAGTTGTGATTGGCTTATTAGGCGATACAACCAAACTATTAGATGTGGCATTTAATAGTTACGAGGGAGTCGAAAATACGGTGAAAATTACCCATTCATACAAACTAACTAGCCGCGAGTTTCATCCGGATAATACGGTTGTCGATATTAACGGTGTAAAAATTGGCGACGGTAGTATGACAATGATGGCTGGGCCTTGCTCAATTGAAGGTTTGGACCAAATAATGGAATGTGCACGAATGGCAAAAGCTGGCGGTGCAACTATTTTACGCGGAGGAGCCTTCAAGCCACGAACATCGCCTTATGCCTTCCAAGGTTTAGAGGAAGAAGGACTTAAATACATTCGTCAGGCAGCCGATAAATTTGAAATGCAGGTCATTACCGAAGTTATGGATGAAGCCAATTTAGATTTAGTTGCTGAATACTCTGATATTTTACAAATCGGTGCACGTAATATGCAAAACTTCAAGCTATTGCAAGCAGTCGGTAAAACAGGGATGCCTGTTGCATTAAAACGAGGAATTTCAGGAACAATCGATGAATGGTTAAACGCAGCAGAATACATTGCAGCTCAAGGAAATTTCAACGTGATTTTTGTTGAGCGCGGAATCCGGACATACGAAACCGCAACAAGAAATACACTAGATTTAAGTGCGGTTCCATTGATTAAAAAATTAAGCCATTTCCCAATTATTGTTGATCCAAGCCATGGTGTCGGTATTTGGGATTTAGTTCCTGCGATGGCCGTTGCCGGAGTTGCTGCTGGTGCAGATGGTTTGATTGTTGAAATTCATCCAGATCCAGCAAATGCATGGTCAGATGGACCACAATCTTTAAATGAAAAAACTTACCTAAATATGATGGAACAAGTTCATATCATGGAAAATGCCATGCAAGAAATTAATAAAATAAAAACAGTATAAGAAGGGCTTACATGAAAATTCAAGTCAAATTACCACAACACGAATATCAGTTAACGATTGAAAAGAACTTACTGAATCGGGTAGGTCATTGGGTGAAAACCTTATGGGAACCACAAAAAATTATGATCATTACAGATGAAACGGTTGCATCACTTTATGGCGATCAAGTAGTTACCGACATTCGTTCAGCTGGATTTGATGCAGAAATTCTTGCAGTTCCCGCTGGAGAAAACAGTAAAAGCTTGCAGCAAGCAGCACTTATCTATGATGCGCTCGCACAAAAAGGACTGACACGGACCGATGGCATTATTGCATTAGGCGGTGGTGTCGTCGGTGATCTTGCAGGTTTTGTCGCTTCTACGTATATGAGAGGCCTTCATTTCTTGCAAATCCCGACAACTTTGCTCGCCCAAGTTGATAGTAGTATTGGTGGCAAAACAGCAGTGAATAGTCCCCAAGCAAAAAATTTAATTGGTACCTTTGCACAGCCAGATGGCGTTTTAATTGATCCAGCGACATTGCAAACGCTCGAACCAAGAAGGGTGCGAGAAGGAATCGCCGAGATTGTTAAATCGGCTGCAATTGCCGATAAAGAACTATGGGCTTACTTAGCTGCTTTGCAGGACGAAAATGAGTTGCTCATACATGCGGAAGAAATTATCGCAGCTTGTTGTACGATCAAGAAGACAGTCGTTGAACAAGATGAACATGATACAGGGATTCGTCTTATCTTGAATTTTGGTCATACAATTGGCCATGCTATTGAGCAAACAGTTGGATATGGAATTATCACCCATGGAGAAGCCGTTTCGTTAGGCATGATTCAAATTGCCCAACAAGCAGAAGCAAAAAAAGAAATGCCTCAAGGAATTACGCGTGAATTAGCAGCAATGCTCACCAAATTCCATCTACCAATTGTACTTGAGCAGTGGGAAGAAGAAAAGCTTTATACGGCGTTAACCCATGATAAAAAAACAACTCACAACACAATTCGAATTGTGTTGCTTACAGAGATTGGTCACGCAAAAGTTACAAGAATTCCCATTGAAGAAATGAAAACATATTTAAAGAAATAGAAAGTAGGAAAAAAATGAATTTAGTGAAAATGAGCCAAGAAGACTTTGATGATTTTTTATCTTTTTCAATTAAGGATTACGCAACAGATAAGATTGAAGCAGGAACTTGGTCGGCAAATGAAGCGCTGAAGCTATCCAAAGATTCTTTTAAGCAGTTATTACCGGATGGGCGCGAAACAAAGGATGAATACCTATATAGCTTGATTGATGATAAATCAGCAAATAAAGTGGGCTATTTATGGGTTCATCTCACAATGAAAGCTGAAAAAAAAGCAGGTTTCATTTATGATTTTGTAATTTTAGAGGCGTATCGTCATCTTGGATATGGAACACAAGCTTTGGAAACATTAGAAAAAGAAGCACTGAAATTAGGGATTGAAGAAATGGGACTGCATGTATTTGCACATAATAAAGTTGCACGAGCATTATACGAAAAAATGGGCTTTTTAGAGACAGATATTACAATGGTGAAGCATTTAAAATAAAAAGGAGTTGTTTTTATGCGTTTTTTTACAGCAGGCGAGTCACATGGACCAGAATTAACCGCAATTATTGAAGGTGTTCCAGCTGGATTACCACTATTAATTGAAGACATTAATCACGAATTAGCACGACGCCAAAAAGGATATGGCCGAGGTGGCAGAATGATTATTGAAACCGATCAAGTAAAAATTACTTCTGGCGTTCGGCATGGAGAAACGTTAGGATCACCGATTACTCTCGTAGTAGAAAACAAAGATTGGAAAAACTGGAGCTCTGTCATGAGCGCTGATCCAGTAGAAGACAAGAAAAAACTTGTCCGCAGGGTTGCGAAACCAAGACCTGGTCACGCTGATTTGGTTGGAGGTATTAAATATGGTCACACCGATTTGCGAAATGTCTTAGAACGCTCCTCTGCAAGAGAAACGACGATACGTGTGGCGATTGGTGCCATTGCAAAAAAATTACTTAGAGAATTAGAGATTGAGGTTGCTGGTCATGTTTTAGAAATAGGTGGTGTAAAAGGAGCCATCGCGAAAAATCTAACCGTTACAGAAATTCAGCAGAAATCAGAAGCTTCTGAGGTTCGCTGTCTGGATGCAGCAGTGGACGAACAAATGAAAGCAGTCATTGATCGTGCGAAAAAAGAAGGAAATACCGTTGGTGGTGTCGTGGAAGTAGTAGTTGGCGGTGTCCCAATCGGTCTGGGAAGCTATACGCAATGGGACAATAAATTAGACGCAAAAATTGCCCAAGCTGTCGTTAGTATCAATGCGTTTAAAGGTGTTGAATTCGGTGTCGGCTTTGAAGCGGCCCGCCTTCCAGGTAGTGAAGTAATGGATGAAATTGTCTGGGATGAAAAAACAGGTTATACGCGGACTTCTAATAATCTAGGCGGATTTGAAGGTGGGATGACAAACGGAATGCCAATTGTGGTTCGTGGGGTGATGAAGCCCATTCCAACGCTATATAAGCCGTTAAAAAGTGTTAATATTGATACCAAAGAACCTTATAAAGCAAGTGTGGAACGTTCTGATAGCTGTGCAGTACCAGCAGCAAGTGTGGTCGCCGAAGCGGTTGTCGCAATTGAAGTCGCCAAAGCTGTCTTAGATAAATTTGATGCAGATTCATTTGTGCGAATGAAAGAAGAAATAAAAAATTACCGTCGTTATACTCAAACATTCTAACCATAAAGAAGAAAGAGGGTATAATAGATGATACAAGACAAAAAAATTGCCATTATTGGTCTGGGCTTAATTGGTGGATCCATTGCGCTGGCTATTAAAAAAGGACATCCAAATAATCGACTTATTGGCATTGATACCAATCAAGAGGCGGTAGAATCAGGAAAAAAATTACACGTTATTGATGAAATTGTGCCAGACATTAAAGAAGTTAGTGCAGAAATTGATATTATTTTCATTTGTACGCCAACTGTTCAGACAAAAAAAATTTTACAAGAATTGCAGCAAATAAAATTCAAATCAAATGTGATTGTTACGGATGTGGGCAGTACCAAAGTCGAAATTGTCAACATGGCGCACCAAAATCAGTCCCAGAAGGTTGTTTTTGTTGGTGGACATCCCATGGCTGGTTCACATAAATCAGGTGTCTTCGCAGCAGCAGCTGATCTTTTTGAGAATGCGTACTATTTATTTACACCAGAAAATGAGCAAGAAGAGCAAGCCTATGACTTTTTATGTGACTTATTAATTGCCACAAACGCAAAGTTTTTAAAAATAAAACCAAGAGAGCATGATCAGATTGTAGGAATTTTAAGTCATATTCCGCATATTGTTGCAGCCGGTTTGGTCAATCAAACCAATTCATTTTTGCAAGAACATCCAAGTGCACGTAATTTAGCAGCTGGCGGTTTTCGCGATATTACAAGAATTGCTTCTTCTGATCCGGTGATGTGGACGGATATTCTCTTAACAAACCAACAAATTCTCCTTCATGATTTGGCACAATGGCAGCTTGAAATAGCTGAAATTCAACACTTTATTGCGGAAGGGAATCGAAAGGCAATTCATCAATTCTTTACCAAAGCAAAGGAAACAAGAGATTCTTTGCCTGTCCATAGTAAAGGTGCAATTCCATCCTTTTATGATCTGTTTATCGACATTCCAGACTATCCGGGTGCTATTGCGGAAGTAACTGCCCGTTTGGCCGAAGCAAAGCTTTCAATTATTAATCTTAAAATTTTAGAAACGAGAGAAGAGATCCAAGGTATTTTACAGGTGACCTTTAAAAATAAAAAAGATTTAGTGCAAGGAAAGGCGTGTATAACGAAGCATACTACCTATCCTTGTTACGAAAAATAAAGAGGTGGAATATGAAATTAGAAACCAACGCATCAGGGCTACGCGGTTCTTTAGAGGTTCCCGGGGATAAATCTATTTCTCATCGCAGTATTATGTTTGGCGCCATCGCCCATGGTCGAACGACAATTCGAAATTTTTTACGGGCAGATGATTGTTTAAGTACATTGGCATTGTTCAAAAAATTAGGTGTGGCGATTCAAGATGATGGTACAACCATTCGGATTGAAGGAAAGGGTTTTTCAAATTTTAAACCAACCAATGAACCACTTAATATCGGCAATTCCGGTACGACAATTCGCTTGTCGTTAGGAATTTTAGCTGGTTGTGCTTTTAAAACAACTCTCTATGGGGATGCTTCAATTGCTAAGAGACCCATGAATCGCGTGATGCTCCCTTTGAACAAAATGGGCGCGAAGTGTGCCGGCAAAGAAAAAAGTGAGTTTCCACCAATTACCATA
>JAATGB010000180.1 GCA_015654945.1 Lactobacillales bacterium
TAAAAATTCGGTAAACAACGTAATCGGTGTCCCAATTACATAAACCATAATCAAGCCCCCAATTAAGGAAGCAATGAAGGGTACAATCAACATGGGCATTAGGCCTTTAGCCCAATTGGGAACCTTAATAAATTTTAAAATAGTGAAAACGAGCCAACCAGCAATAAAACCACCAATTAAGCCACCAATAAATCCTGCACCGACAACCTTTGCAGTTAAGCCAACCACAAGTCCAGGTGCAATCCCAGGCTTATCCGCAATTGAAAAAGCAATCCCCGTCGCAATAATCACGGGCAGCATGCCTAACCCCTGCGCGCCGATCACGGCTAAAACATCCCAAAAACTGTTGCCTGCCTTAGTTAAGTCTGCCGCACTACTGCCACCCATTGCCATCCCGATTGCGATAATAAATCCCGCACCGCAAACAACCGGAATTAAATAAGAAATCGCAGTTAGCATATGTCCCTTCAAATTTAGTTCTTTGATTTTCTTCATTTTGTTTTCCTCCTACTGTAATTGCTATGCAAATGCATTCGCCACTTCTGCTGGATTTTTAGCTGCTAGTAAAGTTGCTACAACCTCATCATTGCCAAGTTTTCGGGCAAAAAGCGAGAGCATTTTTAAATGAGTTCGTGCCCCTTCATTGTCATTTCCGACAGCAAAGAGAATAATCCCTTTTACTCCTTTTCCATCTAAACTTTCCCAGGGAATTTCTGTCTGATTAATACCAATCGCAACACCAATCCGCTTTACAAAAGAACTTTTCCCATGTGGAATCGCAATATAGCTGCCAATTCCGGTCTGTCCCTCCGCTTCTCTTACATAAATATCTTTCATGAATCCTTCAACTTCAGTTATATAATCATTTTGGTACAAAAGCTCTGCTAATGCCTTCAATGCTTGCTTCTTATTCATTACATTCATGTCCGTCTTCACGGTTTTCACGTCCACAATATCTTTTACTTCCACGGTAGACATCTCCTCACTTACTTTCGTTGTTGCTTTCAACAATTTCTTTTGCCTTTTCAATTAATTTGTTTGGGGATTTGACCGCGACATCTGTTGAAACTTGAATAATTCGTTTGCCTTCAAACCGTTCTCTACCGGAAATTTTGACATCAATCGCCAAAATAACGATATCCGCATTGGCAATTTGTTCCCGCGTTAATTCATTTTCAGTCCCAATCGTTCCTTGTGTTTCCACGATGATTTCATACCCAGCTTTTTTGGCTGCATTTTCTAATTTTTCCTGTGCAATATAGGTGTGGGCAATTCCAACTGTACACGCTGCGACTCCGACAATTTTCATTATTTTTCCTCCTAAATTTCTGTTAATTCTTTTTGAAACGTTGCTTGATTCTTTGCGGATAATAACGCAATGATAAACGCCTCATCCGCCAATTTTTTCATCAAGGAACGGATTCTCTTTTTTGTTGCTAGCTCATCATTTTCTTTCAATAAAACCACAATAATCAATTCAATATTTTCAATATGCTCATTCCAAGTGCGCAACGGCCGATCCAAGCGAAGAAACAATAACTGACTTTGTTTTAAAAGCGGACTTTCTATGTGTGGTAATAAGACATGCTCGGCAATTTGGATATCTCCCGCATTTTCGCGTTGCTTAAGTTGCTCCACGAGTTCCTTCTTGGAAGAAAAGCGTGAATCTTGGCTTACATGCTCACTAATCAGATCAAAGACGTCGTCACGGCTATTAACCTCACAATGTGAAATGACTTGGTAGAATTCGTTAGCGTTCTTCATAAATCACCTCGATTTTCTTTTGCAGTCTTCTTTGATCATCGGCTGTAAACATGGCACTTACGAGCAGTGTTGTGATGGGGACCTGATTCGTTAGTTGAACCGTTGTTAAAATTAATTCAATATCTGTATACGTTCTCAATAATTTTTTTGAATCTTTGGTTGAAACAACCGCAATAATTTCTAATTCAGGAAATTTCTTCGCCACTTTTACTTTTAACAATTCCGAAGTTCCGACACCTGTCGTACACATAATAATCGTTTTAATCGGTACTTGATTGCTTTCAATAATACGTGCAAAATACAACGTGATAAATCCATTCTCGTCTTCATTTATTTCTGGAAAATGATATTTTTCACTGACATGCTGAGAAACCTTCGTTACTTGCTGATAAATTTGCCCGTAGCCCATTTTAATTTGTGTTAACAAACTATTTTTAACTCGAATATTATGTGCCAAACGATTGAGCATCGGTTTAATATGATTCCCTAAGTCAACAAAAATTGCTTCATTTTTAGTTGACGTATTTAAAAGTGTACTCATTTCATCCAAATAAAAACGTGTAATTTGTTCAACTTCGCTGGAAAAATTCACGTGCGTTCCGATTGTTTCTTTGCCTTCCATTCGTGAAGAAACCAGATATTGATACAGATAGTATGCTTCATTTTCAGATAGGATTTCATGCAAATAGTTTTCAACATTTGTGATCGTTTCTTGCGCAACATGATGCAGAATTAGATCTTTTTCTTTTTGACCATCACTGACTTCTGCCACTTTTTCCGCAAAAATCGAGGTTCCGACTTTTCGTGAGCGACTAATCAAAATATAAAGATGGGAAAAAATATTGACATTATAAGGATAAGGAATGGTGATATTAAGCTGCTTTTCCATCATTCTTAATTGATCTAATACAAACAGAACATCATAATTATTAAAATTGAGCTGTTTATTTGAGCGTAATTCGTCGATATCAATAATATTGAGCAGCTGAATCAAATCAGAAATAGCTTTGCGAATATTTGCTTCTTTACCAATAATTGCAATGGTTCGATTTTTACGTGCTAGCACGAGATCGTATTCTGCTAATTCTTTGCTGATGATTTGTTCATCCGTTGAGATCACGGAATCACCGACATAATATTCTTCGTATAAGTCATAGACATTTTTCGCTTTCGGTGAAGAAAGCAAGAGCTCCTCCATGACTCGTTTTCGTCTTTCCGCTGGAGTATAATGACTCGTTTTCGTCGAACGAAGCCTGTTTTGACTAATATATTTTTCGTAATCTAGCTTATAACCTCTTCCTTTCTCAGACAGTAATAACGTTCCATCCGATTCATCATTGATCTTTTTAATCAAGCGATAAACCGTTTTCTTTGAGACGTTCAATAAATTTGCGAGCTCCTCAGAGGTAACATAGTCTTGCTTTTTTGAGAAAAACAGTAACAGCCTTTGTTCGCGATTTTCCTTTGAACTCATGGCTATCCTCCTTTCGATATCTTTATCATAAACGATATTTTAGAAAACGCTTTACTTCCTTTTGTCCGTTGCAATGGTCAAAATCAGTAAACTTTAAACCTTGTTCTTCTCAATCTCTCCTAAAAAACGTAGATGCTTGATCAAAACAAGTAAAATTAACGCATGGTCTCATTAGATGTCATTTACTCGATCCTGTCAAATTTAAGACATAAAAAATAGACGCGTAAAAAACGCGCCTACTTTTTAATTTCATCTATTCTAATTTGTATGATGAATATCACTAAAATTAAGCCGCCTGGCTCATTTTTACCGCTTCTTCATCCTTGACTAATTTCGCATCATAATACTTGATAAATGGATAGTAGATAATAAAGGCAACGACTGCACAGATAATCGCTAGAACGGCCGCTTTCCAATCGCCGGCTGTCCCGATGAACGCACCTAAACCAACTGGAGAAGGCCATGGAACTTGCGCAATAATCGGACGAACAATTTCTAATTTAATCGCAAAATACGCAATTGATGCCGACGTAATCGGTGCAAGGAAGAACGGAATTGCTAACCAAGGATTGTAGACAATCGGCATCCCAAAAATAATCGGTTCGTTGATATTAAACAAACCAGGCACCACCGATGCACGACCTAATATTTTTAACTGCTCAGATTTCGCCAAAAAGGCAATAAACAAAGTTAATCCCAAAGTTGCTCCTGAACCGCCGATCACAACAAATGAGTTTTGAAACTCACCTGCAAACGGAATATGTGCTCCATTCATATTGGCTTGCATATTCGCCAAAACAATCGGAGTTAAGAAGGCACTCACAATGTTTGCTCCGTGAATTCCGACAATCCAAAGTGCATGGATTAAGAAATAAATCACGACAATACCTAACCAACTATTAGTCAAATTGGTTACAAAACCAAATGGAACAGAAATAATTTTAAAAATATCGGTACCTAATGCTACTAAAACACCATTGATAATCAATACCGCAAAAGCAATCACAAATGCTGGAATTAAAGCTGTAAATGAGCGTGATACACCTGGTGGCACAGTATCAGGCATTTTTATGACCCAATTACGCTTTACACATAAACAATAGAGTCGAACAGCAATGATTGCCATGATAATTGCGGTGAAAATTCCTGTTGTTCCTAAACGTTGAATGGTTGCATCCATCCGAAAACCATTAATCACCTTTTCTGAATCTGTGACTGAATTAACCAATGTCATATTTCCTTTTTCAAACAATAATTCTGGCAAACAAAGGAAAAAAGCAAACATCGAAAGCAAAGCTCCGTTCAAAGGATTCACATTTAATTTTGATTCTGATTCTTCGATTTTTGTCAGCTCATAACCGATAACGAGGCAAAAGTATAAGGCCAATATCCCCATCGTGCAAGTGTTTGCTAACATATAAAGATCTTGAAAACGATAAAAAGTATTATTGAAAAATCCTTCTAAATTCGTAAATGTCAGGGGTAAAATATTAAAAACTAAGAACATGGAACCCACAATTGTAAAAGGAATGCTCGACATCCCTGCTGCCATAACAGCACGTACAATTTTAAACTGGGCAATTTTCCCCATTGGTTTCATCAAGTATTTCTCTAAAACTCCAAAAGCTTTCTCCATTATTTTTGCTCCCTTCAGATATGTAACGTTTTTTCATACTGTTGTATACGATCAAAATGACGATCCCTATTCCATTGAATAAGATAGATTTTACGTTGGACAACTAAGCAAAAGAAACTCCCCACTAAAACAATTATTAAAATGAACTGACGACCATTCCCGTCATTCTTCATAAAGGGAAATAGCTGCCCAAAAACGGGTGAAAAAATCACTGGAAGCAAGACCATGTTCACCGCAAACTGCAGCCAATAGTAGCTTTTAGTCCTCGGCGTACTATTGGTATGCTCACTATAAAGTTTGACTTGTTCCGCAATCGCTAAAATTAGCGTAACCATTAAAACCAGTGGTATAAAAGCGAGCACGGTTTGGGTACCTGCCAAGAAAATCAGCCAATAAAGATTTGTAAAAAAGTAGCCAGCAGTTAGATAGCGGATCAATAAGTAACGATTAAAATACATATTTTTTAAGCTTGCTTTCTTTCGATTGGTTTCCAAAACTTCCTTTTCTGCACGCTTCATTTTTGACCTTCCTTACTCTTTTTTCTGTTGATACAAATAGTTCATCTCGATCGCAACTTCACGCAATGTCATTGTCGTCATCAGATGGTCTTGTGCATGCACCATAATAATTTCCATCTCAATTTTTTCACCGCTTGCATATTCTTGCAGCAACTTTGTTTGTGCTTTATGTGCCAACAATAATTCTTGATTCGCATTTTCCAAAAATTCATCTACCTGTGTAAACCTTCCCTTACGCATCGCACCAAAAGCTTCATGAACGATGGTTCGTGCCGCACCACTATGGCGAATGATCGTAAAAGCGACAACTTGTAATTCTTCGCCTTGAATGTGCTCACCCATTTTGCTTCCTCACTTTCTACATTAACCTCAAAAATAACTGCCGAAACTCCTCAAAATTGGCGCTAACCAGCATTTTCTGCTGAATTTCTGGTTCATCAATCAACGCTACGATTGCCTTTGTAATCGCCGTAATTCCTTCGTTTTCAAAATAAGAAGTTGATAGCAAGAAAACAAATTTAATTGCTGGAAATTCGGCATTCCAATAAAGCCCTTCCGGAATCAAGGCTACACCAATCTTTGTTTCTATCCCAACTGGCTGTGCTGGGTGAGGAACCACAATCTCATTGCTAAAAACGACAGGACTCATACTCTCTCGTTGTTTGATTTGTTCTAACATTTTTTCTGAATACTGTTCTTCTTCTTGTTCACTCAATTGTTCGACTAAAATTTTCAAAACAGCTGCTCGCTCTTTTTCCTCAATAAAAGTAAAATATTCGGCTTTTATTTGTCGATCAAAAAGAATTTCTTTTTGTTCATTCGGTAAATTCTGTCTTTTTTTCACATAACCACTTTGTGAAACAAACATATCAATCTGTTTTCTAATCAGCGAGACATCTTGATCCTTTAAAAACACACTAACATGCAAAACCGGAACCTTAAAAACCAATGTTGATAAGTCAATGGAAGAAATAATCAAATCGATTTCTTTTAAGCTGTGTTCATTGATTTCGTAGTATCCATGCACCGCAACTACATTGATGTGTTTGCCAAACTCTTTGATAACGCGATTTTTTAAAAGCTGGGCACTGCCATAGCCTGTTGCACAAATAATTAAAACTTGGAGTTTTCTGCGATCATGATATTTTTCGATTGCAGCCATTAAATGCAACGTTAGATACGCCCATTCATCATCGCAAACCGAATAGCCTTGTAGACTGGGCATCATCGAAAGATAGTGTTTCGTCATCGTAAATACTTCATGGTGATCTTTGACAATATCCAGTAATAAAGGATTTTCAAGTTTGATTCCACGTTCTAGTCTGACCAGCATTGGTTTCAGATGGTCAAGCAGCCCATTTCGTAATTGGCGATCGCTCACGAGAGGGTACCCACTATTTTTTGAAGCTGTTTTTAAAACCGTCACAATTTCCTGCGCTAAATGACGTGTCGCTTGATTTTTAGCGAATTGTTGTGAATTTGATTTTGCCATTAGATGTAGTGCCAAATAAGAAACCTCTGCAACTGGAAAAACGAGTTTGCTTACGGATTCAATTCTTGAAAGAATTCGTTTAGCTATCTGATATTCTAATGTGCTTTCGAGCGAATTATCGACACCTATATCGTTAATTTCAAAACCGCCACGAATGCGTTTAATACTCAAAGATAGATGCAAAACCAAATTTTGGATAATAAAATCGGATACCTTTAGTTTCGCTTCTCGGCACTCATCTAGAATAATAATTGTTAATTCTTCCGTATTGATATCATCAAAGTATTGACTATTTCCAACGTATTTTTTAAGTGAGTTTGCATAATTATTACCAAAAAAATAATCCATAATAAAATGCCGTTTATCACGCTCGTTCCCGTTTATCCAAACACCCTTACCTGATCTATTTTCGACAGTTAGGCGATAGACTTTCAACCTATTTTTAATTTCTGCAAAATCCTTCGATAAAGTCGAGCGGCTTACATACAAGCGTTCAGACAAAGGCTCTAAAAATAAATGACTATCTTCTAACAATAGTTTATTCAAAATATAATTTTGACGATCTGTGGTTTCAGCAATCGTTATTTTATCATCCCTATAAACTTTAATGATTTCACTTTTTTTCAAAAACAACTCAAAAGCAAGTTTATGTTGAATAATCAGTTTGTAGCCATAGCCCGGTTTCGCTTCAATCAGCGCACCATTTACTTCAGCTAATTCTTTTAATTTTTGCAGATAAGTTCGTACCGTTCGATCTGATAAAGCTAAAACAGAAGCGAGTTCTTGACTGGTCACAAACTCCTCTTTGTGCTCCATCAAAATAGATAAGACATCCCGCTCTTTTTGCTTCATCATTCTCTTCCTTTACCTAGATATTTTCACTAATCAGATTTGCTAATTTTTCAATTCCACTTGGAACTGGTACATATGCCGGAAAAGGAATGCTCACTACCGGTTTCGATACTTCTGCACCGTATTGCTGGTATTTATCAAGATACATCGTTGTTTGTGGACTGACTAAAAATAAATCAAAATCACTTTTGTGAATCATTTGTTCTCCTTCGGTTGCCGGAACGGCATCTACTTCAATTTCTTGCCCTTGCTCTTTAAAAAAATCTGTTGTTTTCTTAGCCATCATGGAAGATGACATGCCTGCCGCACAAATAATTAATGCTTTTTTCATCGCTTTCTACTCCTCTATTTTAAGTCTTCACCGTTGGAAGCAATCACTTTTTGGTACCAAGCAAACGAGTCTTTTTTCCATCGTTTTAAAGTTCCTATTCCTTGATTATTTTTATCAACATAGATAAAACCATAGCGTTTATCCATTTCACCCGTCCCAGCAGAAACTAAGTCAATGCAGCCCCAAGGCGTGTATCCAATTAAATCAACACCGTCTTCCTTAACTGATAACTTCATCTGTTCAATATGCGCCCTTAGATAGGCAATGCGGTAATCATCATGAATCCGGCCATCAAGCTCGACTTTATCATATGCACCAAAACCATTTTCAACAATAAAAAGTGGCAAATGATACATATCGGTAAACCAATTCAATGCATAGCGCAAACCTTCGGGATCAATTTGCCAGCCCCAATCAGAAGCCTTCACAAATTCATTTGTGACGAGATCCTGGCTTTCATCATAATCAAAATGACGATTTCCTGATTGATGCGCAATTGCAAAAGACATGTAGTAACTAAATCCAATATAATCAATACAGCCTTCACGTAATGCTTGGACATCTTCCTTTGTAAAATCAAGATGAAATCCTTTGCGCTTCCAATAATTCAAAATATGATTCGGATAAAAACCATGTACATGAACATCCGCAAAGTAATACCTTTTTTCCATCGCTTTTTGTGCCATGAGAACATCTGCTGGTTTACAGGTTTCAGGATAAATAGGACACATCGCAATCATACAGCCAATTTGAAAATCCGGATTAATCTTGTGCCCGATTTTGACAGCGCGAGCACTTGCAACGAGTTCGTAGTGGGCTGCTTGATACATAATTTCTTCACGGTTTTCTCCCTCAGCATAAGCAATTCCCGAATTTGTAAAAGGCGCAAAATCCTCTTTGTAATTTGCTTGATTATTAATTTCATTAAACGTCATCCAGTACTTTACTTTGTTTTGATACCGGTCAAAACAAACAGTGGCAAAACGTTCAAAAAAGGCGATGAGCTTTCGATTACGAAAACCACCGTACTCTGTTACAAGATGATAAGGAAGTTCAAAGTGAGACAACGTTACCACCGGCTCAATACCATATTTTAAACATTCATCAAACAAATCATCATAAAATTGCAAACCGGCTTCGTTCGGCTCTAATTCATCACCCAAAGGAAAAATACGTGTCCAAGCAATTGACGTCCGAAAACAAGTAAAACCCATTTCGGCCAATAAAGCAATATCTTCTTGATAGCGATGATAAAAATCAATGGCTTCGTGATTAGGATAATTTCGGTCGGCGATGATTCCCTTCGTGATTTCTCGCGGCTGATCTTTGGAACCCATCGTCATCACATCGGCTACGCTCACTCCTTTTCCTTCTGATTGCCACCCCCCTTCTAATTGATGAGCCGCAACTGCTCCACCCCATAAAAAATGATCGGAAAAAGTTTTTTCCATTGCAATCCTCCTCCTAAATTTTTGCTTACACTCATACTTTATTATGAAACCGTTTGCACCACAAGCTTCACTTTTTCCGTATCACTACGGCAATTTTTTATTAGTTATTTAAA
>JAATGB010000119.1 GCA_015654945.1 Lactobacillales bacterium
AAAGTGGGAAAGTCATTTATTACGGTAAAATCTGTGATAGCGCAAAATTGCACTCTTAATTCCCGTAGATTTGGTAAATCTTTCAGTGGGGCAATCGTTGTAATATTCATATTCGATTCAAATGTAATCGATTCTAAGGACGTTAGTGCGGTTAATTTGTCTAAAACGCGATCATCCACACTAGAGCCAGACAAATTGATGAGCGTAAGCCCTTTGTTTTTGCTTAAATCTGGACAGTTATCAGAAGTAACATTATCCCCCTGCAATCGAACGTAAACTAAATGAGTGAGGTTTTCTAATGGACTAAAATCAGTTACGTTATTTGTCAACATGTTGATATTTTCTAAATTTGTTGCATATTCTAACCCTTCAAGACTACTAATAGTAGTTAAAGAGCTAGGTAGATAAAGAGACGTTAGCTTGTCATATCCGCCTGGGTGAGGTCGCTGTCGGCAGCTAATCCAAGCGTCGTTAGAATATTTTCTTTTAATACTGCATCTGGGATTTGAATGGTCTCAGTTGCGTCACGCGTTGACTTACTGTTTGTAGCTGTTTGATTTGTCGCCAGATTATTTGAAGTCGTTGAAGTGTTGTCTGTTTCGCTAGTAGTTTGATCACTTGAACTATCAGAAGCAGAAGAATCAGTTGTGACGCTCGTTTCTTGGTCGTCATTCGTACTGCTTGTAGTTGTTGTAGTTGTAGAAGTAACATTATCGTTTGTGGTTTGTTCCTCATTAGACAAGGTGGTTGCAAAGCTTTTTGTTGAAGTGACAATCGGACTGCTAAGTAAAAGACAAAGGGAAAAAAGAATACTTATTTTCTTCATTAGATAACTCCTTATGTATTTGTGTATTTTTGAACAATAAGGGGGGTGAAAGAACAGAATTTTACTAAACAGCTTACTAAAAACAAATTGTTCTATTAATACCTCTTTATAAATACATCTTAACATACAACAAATGTTATTAAAATAGAATATTAAAAAAATGCTGATAAAATTTAAATAGCAAGAAAAAATAATAGCTAATCGCTCTATTTCACTGCTTTTATAGGTGCTTATATCTTGCTTATTTGTTTCCTGTTCGTCTAAATAGATATTTTAACATGTTTAATTGAACGGATGAAAAAGGGGAATGATTGTTTAAAATAGAAAGATATTTTATTTGATTCAATAAAATAAAAAATCAATGGTTGGGTGTAAAGAATATTTCTTGTATAATAGAGAAAGAGAGGATGAAGAATGGTGAAAAAGATTCTTGTGGTAGAAGATGATAATGCAATTAACCAATTACTGTTTGATTTATTAAGTGACCAATATATCGTTCTTCAAGCGTATGCGGGAACAGAGGGCAAGCGAATCATCGAAACAGAATCGCTTGATTTGATTTTATTGGACTTAATGTTGCCTGGTTTGAGCGGAGAAGAATTGATTTCGCAGATTCGACGTCAGTCAACTGTACCCATTATTGTGATAACGGCGAAAGCGGAAGTTTCAGTGCTCGCGGATGTTTTACAAAGCGGGGCCAATGATTATATTGCAAAACCATTTAATACACTCGAAGTGCTGGCAAGAGTAGAAACGCAGTTGCGTAATGCAGTCTCAATTGAATCCAAGCAAAAGCTGAGTGTGGGTTGCATTTCCATGGATGATGAAAAAAGAGAAGTTTTTGTCAAAAATCAATTATTAAATTTAACTCAAAAAGAATATGAGATTTTAAAGCTGTTTTTGATGCACCCACAGAAAGTGTTTACGAAAGCAAATTTATATAAAAGCGTCTGGCAAGAGGAATATTTTGGGGATGACAATACGATCTCGGTACATATGTCGCGTTTGCGCAATAAATTAGCGCAAGCTTCACAAGAGGAATTAATTGAAACAGTGTGGGGCGTTGGGTTCAAAATGAAGAGTTAAGACTTATTTAAGATTCTAGTAAGGGAATTGTTAAACACCTTTTTTATACTAATGAATGTAGCAAGCAGAAAGGTGGATAAAAATGGAAAAAATGATCGAAACAAAAAATCTCAATAAGAAATATGGGAAATTTCAAGCGTTGGATAATGTTTCAATTAATTTGTATAAAGGCGATATTTACGGATTAATTGGTAAAAATGGCGCCGGAAAATCAACTTTCTTTAAAGTTTTAATGGGATTGTCGCTGTCAACAGGAGGAACGATTCATATTGAAGGAAGCCACACATCGAATGAATTAAACCATGCTAGAAAGAATATTGGTTTTATGATGGGCACTAATTTCTTTCCGTATTTAAATGGTAGAGAAAACTTGGAATATTTTTGTAAATTAAAGGGAATTCATGATGAGAAAGAAATCGAACGAGTATTGACGCTTGTTGAAATGAATGGCGTGAATAAGAAATACAAAGCTTATTCTATGGGAATGAAGCAACGAATTAGCATTGCAAATGCGCTATTAGGTAGTCCAGATATTGTGATTTTAGATGAACCAATCAATGGACTTGATCCAGAAGGAATCTCTGATTTTCGCCATATTATTCAAAGCTTAAATCAAGAAGAAGGGATTACCTTTATTATTTCTTCACATATTTTAGGGGAACTTGGCCTTATGGCAAATCGTTTTGGTTTCTTACATAAAGGACGATTGGTTGAAGAGCTTGACCAAAAAACATTACAAGAACGTACAGAACATCAGCTAGTAGTTAAGGTGGATAATAGCGAAAAAGCGGCCTATTTATTAGAAGAAGTCTTGCATACAACTAACTTTGTCGTAAATGGTCAAAAAGAGTTGGTATTAAGCGATTATGTCCATGAATCCAATAAAGTTGCGAAAGTGTTTGTTGAAAATGGCTTGGAAGTTTATAAATTAAGTCCAAATGAAACATCATTGGAGCAGTATTTCTTGAATTTAGTTGGAGGTGAGGAACATGTTTAATTACATCAAAGCAGAAATGTATCGACTCACACATAAAAAAGGAACTTATATTTATTATGGCATTTTGGCGTTGATATTCACCGCAATTGTGCTTTATTTAAATGCCGAAGTCAAAGGTTTTGGGGATACGTATTATTCGATATTTACGTTGATTATTCCGTTAGTTACCTCTTTCTTTATTGGGATTCACGTTTTTATTGGGATTGTTATGAATGATCTTACTGCAAAAACATTGCCCAATGTCTTAAGCACAAGTCTTTCGAGGGTGCAGTTTTTACTTGGAAAATTGATCGTTGCTTTTGTATCAATCGTACTTGTTCATCTAGTGTTTGGCTTTCTATTTATTGGTTTGGGAATTTTCGTACAAGGTGGAGTGGATGGACAAGCGGGTACGGATATAGTTACTGCAATTGAAGTTGCAGGGGTAAACATTCTCGGTGTCGTTGGCTTCATGCTCTTAGCAAGTATTGTCGCCTACTTCTTTCAAAAGAGCAGCCTCGCATTAGTTGCCTATATTGTTCTTTCTTTGGGAATTATTGATGGAATCCTATCGCAGGCAAGAGGGCTTAGTAAATATATTCTCTATGTGTATGATCATTTGTTAGGAACCTATCTGAATACAGCAAGTAGTAGTGCCTTGAAGGGTGCGTTAGAAGTGAACCAGGTAGTGCCTTTAGTTATCTATTTGGCGGTTGCCACAATAGTTGCCATTCTTGTTTTGACACGTATCGAAATTAAAGAAGGGGAATAAAAAAGAACGGAGCAGGCATAATGAAAATTCTTGTGAGTGTACTGATAATTTGCCTTTTAATGGCGGTTGGAAAAATTTTAATCGATCGAAAAAGAATGAAACAGATTTCCTTTCAATTGAAATTAGTAAAAGTAAATCAATCGCAAGCAAATGTACCCATACAAGGATATGACAAAGCTCAAAACGAACTGATTACTGAAATTAATCAATTGATCGAAAAATTAAAATCAAAGGAAAACGAATTTCATCGCTTAAGTCAGCAAAATAAATTGATGATCTCATCCATTTCACATGATTTCCGAACACCGCTGACGTCGATTATGGGCTATATTCAAATATTACAAGAAAAAATTGATTCAGAAAATGAAAAACGTTATTTGAAAATTGTGGAAGAACGAGCCATCAATTTAAATCGTTTGATTGAAGATTTTTATACGTTGAGCATTATCGATTCGGAAGAATTCCCTTTGGAGATCAAGAAAGTGAATCCGAAAGTAATTTTGCAAAATCAGATTGCGTTGTATTATGAAGAGCTGTCAAAAACATTTCCCACGATTATAGTTGAAATGGACGAAAAGCCATTATTTCTGTTTAGCAGTGAACGGGCACTTACGCGGATTTTTGCCAATTTGTTAAAGAATGCTTTTTTGTATGGGACGGATAGTCTACGCATCCGAACAGAGCAAGCTTCTGGTTCTTACACGCTAATTCTAGAAAACAAAGTGACAGAAGCAAGTAGTATTGATATTGAAAAATTATTCGAACGAACGTACAGTGGAAATGGTGTCAGGAATACGAATTCAACGGGTTTGGGCCTATCAATTGCTGAAAAATTAGCTATTCAAATTCACTGCCAGCTATCGGCAAAGCAGCAGGGTGAGTGGCTGCAGTTTTCATTGCAATTCCGAATAAAGTAAAGAATAACTAGTAGCCGCATCGCTTACGTGATAGGGTTACTAGTTATTTTTATTTGACTAATGCTTGAATTTTTTGGTAAATTTCGTAAACTTCATGGAGATCTTTGGCTTTTGCACCACTTGCTAAAGGATGGCCGCCGCCGTCATGCTTTCGAGCAAGTGTATTAATGGCGGGTCCTTTGGAACGTAATCTCAGTCGGTATGTCTGATCGGGTTGTTCCACCACAATCATCCAAGCGACCACACAGTCGATTTGGCCCGGCAGCGGAATCAGTGCAGCAGTTTCAGCATCAATTACTTCATACGTATCTAAAACTTCTTGCGAAATGATGATCATAGCTGCACCATTTTCATCAATTTGCAGATTTTCGAGAACGTAACCTGAAAGCTTCGCAACACGCAAAGGTGTTTCACTAATTTGCCGATTTAAAATGGACGCATTGAAATCATATTGCATCAGCTTTGATGCTACTTCCATTGTGTGAGGCGTTGTTGCTGGATACAAAAAGCGTCCAGTATCACCAACAATTCCACCATAAAGCAGGCGTGCGGCTTCGTTTGTCATTTTTAATTCATCCGCAAACAATTGATAAAAATCAAAAATAATTTCACTACAACTGCTAGCTTGTGTATTGACCCATGAAAGATCACCATAAGGTTCATCATCTGGATGATGATCAATCTTAATCAGTTTATTACCCAATGTATAGCGCGTGTCGCTGATTCGTGGTGCGTTTGCGGTATCAGTCACGATAACTAAGGCGTCTGTGTAAGCTTCATCTGGGATTTCATCCATTGTGAGCAGGTAGGCTAAATCTTCAACAGAGCCGCCAACTTTATAGATTTTTTTATCGGGGAATGTTGCTCTTAAAATTTGAACAAGACCACCTTGTGAACCAAGCGCATCTGGATCCGGACTTTGATGGCGGTGAACAATGATCGTGGCGTATTTTTTTATTTCTGAAAGAATTTCCTTTTGGATTGACATATTTTTCCTCTTTTCTTTTACGTACGTTCCATCAGTTGGCAAACGACAATTGCTTTCGCTACGATGACATTTTCCAAATAAACTTCTACGTCTAATTTTGCAGATCTACGCCCAATTTCTAAAATCTTTGGTTTAATGGCAAGTTCACTTTCTAATTGAATGAGGCGGAAATAATATAAATTCATTTGTTCGATAACCGTATTTTTCTTTTGCTGGGTGTACATGGTACGTTGGGTAGCCGTTGCGATAATCTCGCTAAGGACACCAAAAGAGACCGTTCCAACGCTGTTTACCATTTGTGGCGTTACGCCAAAATTAAATAAAGGAGTGGCTTGTTTTTTTTCTTGTTCTACCGGAAGCGTAATCAATGAGCTGGAAATTTGATCGGAAATCGTATCCGTAATTTGTGGCTGCCTTTGGGCAAGCTGCATAGCCTTCATGACATCCTGTCTGGAAATAATTCCGAGCAAAGTCAGATCATCTTTGACCACTGGCATGACTTCTAGTCCATCCCAAATCATCATATGTGCAATACTCGCAACACTCATCTGTTTTTTTGCGCTGCGCGGATTCTTCGTCATGATTTTATCAATGGTTTGCGCTTCAGGCTTCGCTAAAATATCTTTCGCGGTGATAATGCCAAGCAAGCGTAAGTTTTGGTTCACAATTGGAAAACGCGAATGGCCCGTTTTTTCTGCCAGCTTCCGATAGGCTTTAATAGTATCAGAAGCTTGTAAATAGTTGGTAGTTTCAATAGCTGTATAAATATCGCCAACCAGCATAATGTCTTTTTTAATGAGCTGATCACTCATGGCTCGGTTAATCATGGTCGCAACCGTAAAGGTATCATAACTCGTTCGGATAATGGGCATGTTTAATTCATTGGCGAGCGCAACAATTTCTGCTTCTGTATCAAATCCACCCGTGATCAGAACTGCTGCGCCATTTTCTAGTGCTAGTTTTTGGGCTTCAGTTCGATTTCCGACAATCATTAGAGAACCAGGTGTGATATAGCGGAGCATGGCTTGTTCCGTCATCGCACCGATGATAAATTTGTTTAAAACCTTGTCAAGGCCGTTTGCGCCACCTAGGACGTCTCCTTCAATAATCGAAACAACTTCATCAAAAGTTAATTTTTCAATATTTTCTTTCATTTTGCGCTCAATACGGATTGTTCCCACACGTTGAATGGTGGAAACGAGTCCTGTATTTTCCGCATCTTTAATTGCGCGGTAAGCAGTTCCTTCGCTAACGCCTAAATTTTTGGCAATACTACGAACAGAAATGCGTTCACCAACGGGTAATGTTTCGATATAAGTTAGAATCTGGTCATGCTTTGTTGCCATGAGTCTGTCACTCCTTTAAGCGAAAATTCAATTTATATTTCAAAAAAAGCTTCTACAACGAATTACTGTACTATTTGTTTCTACAAATCTTATTATAGCTTTTTTTTCTTGAAATGACAAAAAAATAATGGAATAAATATAACAGTTTTTATTGTTAAAGTAATACAGATCGAAAAAAACAAGTGCAGTGAACCAGAAAGCTAGCTGTTTGGGCTAATTTTACTGGTACGCTGCACGATTATCTTGTTTTACTGTCGAATTTCATTTTTTATCAATTACCTGACAAAGTAAAAATAGCGGATTAGATTAATTTACTGTCTTTCAACAATTCCATAATCATGGTGCCTTCTGCTTTTTTCAAGCCTCTCTTTTCTAAAATCTTGATGAGCCAAGGAACTTTGATTTCCGCTAGTTTTTTACCATCCATTAGGCGTCCAGTTGAATTCAATAATGTCCGAATGTCATATGCAGAAGCGAAGACTTCTGGGACACCACGATCAATATTTACTAAAGTATAGACAGCTTCCATCGCAGTGCGGACCGAATATTCAGTGGTAAATACAGTATCTCTTTCCGTTTCGCTGAAGTTTCCGATAAAAGCTAAGTTTTTTGATTTTTCGGGTACGACTAATGGGCGATCTCCGGTTGCACGCGCCATGAAATAAGAAGTGATATAAGGCATGTAACATGGAATTGTATTTGCCGAATGGTTGGCTAAATTGGGGATTTCTTCCACAGGCACACCCATGTGATAAAGCCACTCTTGTGCAATTTCACTACCAGAGCATTCCGTAATACTTTTCTTGATAAAGTTGCCGGGCTTATTTGATAAAAGTCCATAGACCCATACGACGAGTTGGTCGTTCGGTTGGTCTTTAAAATGGGGTTGGCGATTTAAAGTATAGCTAAGCATCCAGTTTGAATCCTTGACCGTTACGATTCCGCCAGTGACGACTTTCCCCGCATAAGGATCGCGTTTGCTGATTTTTTCAATATATGGCGCAATTTTATCGTCTAAAGTAGTGACTGTAGCCGAAACAAACCAGCTTTCTTTAGGAAGATTTTCAGAAAATTTTTCAGGCTTACCAAAAGCTTGCTCTTGTGCAGCTAAATTTTTCCATAAGCGCCAACTGCCGCCGGGCTCTTGGGTAATCGGTGCAGGATGATCATTGTCACCGTAAGTTGTACTTTCGGTAATACTGCCATTTGTCACAAAAACCAAGTCATTTTCTGTTAGAGAAACATTTTGTTCAGTGCCGTTTAGCTCTAAAACTAAAGTGCTGGCAAGAATTTGATCTGGTTTATGATCGACAAGAACATTTTTCACCACCGTATCATACTGGAACTGGACATGATGCGTTTCTAAATATTTTACCAAAGGCAAGACAAGGGATTCGTACTGATTGTATTTGGTAAATTTCAAGGCAGAAAAATCTGGTAGACCGTCGATATGATGGATAAACCGCATAATATAACGGCGCATTTCGATTGCAGAATGCCAGGTTTCAAAGGCAAACATGGAAGACCAATAAATCCAAAAGTTGGATTCAAAAAATTCTTGCGAAAAAACATCTGTAATTTTTTTATCTTGCAATTGATCTTCTGAAGTTAGAAAAAGTTTTACAATTTCTTCAGAGGACTTGTCGGATAAAGTGAATTTTCCATCAGTTGGAATTCGTTGTCCACGGTTTTCAATGACCCGACAATTAGAATAATTAGGATCTTCTTTATTGAGCCAATAAAATTCATCTAAAACGGAAGCATTCTCTATTTCTAATGACGGAACTGATCGAAATAGATCCCATAAACATTCAAAATGGTTTTCCATTTCTCGGCCGCCACGAATAATAAATCCTCGAGTTGGATTGAGAATCCCATCTAAGCTACCACCTGCGATGGGAAGCTCTTCGAGAATGTGAATATTTTCGCCCTTCATCTGGCCATCACGAATTAAAAACGCAGCAGCAGCAAGCGATGCTAAGCCAGATCCAATCAGGTAAGCGCTCTTATTTTCCACATTATCAGGCTTCTTTGGTCGTGCAAAAGCCTCATAGTTTCCATTACTTCGATACATATAGAACAACACCCTTTCTTATAATAGAATCAACCACTTCATTATATGTTCTTTTTCGAAAAATAAGCAAGTGATAACCTGAATACAGCGAAGAGAACAGCAAACTATACAGCTATCTTAAAATTTTAAAAAGAGAAGCGGGTAGGAAAAGGGAAAAATAAGCAATCGCTTTTCATTACTTTATTCGAAAAATAGTACGTTCTATTTAAATTAATATGTCACTTATTGCGACAAAAGAGGTATACTATGTACAGGGTAATTCTTGAATAAGGTAAATTATAAGTGGTTTTGCATTTTTGTGTAAGCGTTATCTTTAACCCTTTTTCGAGAAAGAGTATCTAAAGGAGGAGAAGGAATGTTTGTGTTGTTTTTTTTGCTTGCAATGGTTAGTTTTGTCAGCATTTTTGTCTTTTTAATAAAAAAGAAGAAAAAGAAAGTGAAGTATTCTATTCTGATTACCGTGTTGTCGCTAGTATTGATGGGAGCTACTGCTCCTCCGTCTGAGAAGCAAAGTGAAACACAGGCGAACACAAAGACGACTACTTCATCAACAGTTGCAAAAAAAGCGCAGTCAGTCGCAACGATCAAAAAAATGATTGCTGGAGATACAACCGTCTTTACCTATAAAAAAGCGAACATAGAAGTACATTATTTATTGATTGATACACCTGAGATCAGCTCCAATCAGCCTTATGCGCAAGAAGCGCAAGAACGTACAAACGAGTTACTAACGAATGCTAAAAAAATCGAGTTAACGTATGATGATGGGGCGCATCAAGACACGCAAGGACGTAAGTTGATGTACGTTTGGGCAGATAGCGAACTTGTGCAAGAGACGTTAGTAAAAGAAGGACTTGCACGTGTCGAAACTACTAAAAATAATACCAAATACTTGAAAAGACTCCAAGCAGCAGAACAGGAAGCAAAAACTGCAAGAGTAGGAATTTGGCAGGCAGATGGTTATGTAACGAGTACAGGCTATGACGTGGTCGCTTATACTACTTATCAAGAAACACAAAAATTAAAAACGACAGCTGAAACAGCAGTTGTGAAAGCAGAAAGTGAACCAACTCGTGAAAATTATCAGCTTGCGTTGGCGGCAATCAATGCGATTCCAAATGGAGATACCGCACTTAAACAACGGATTAACAACGTAAATAGTACAATTACTGCGCAAGAGAAAGCGCAACAAGAAGCCGTAGCCAAGGCTGCACAAGAAAAAGCTGCGCAAGAGAAAGCTGCGCAAGAGAAAGCGCAACAAGAAGCTGCTGCAAAAGCCGCACAAGAAAAAGCACAGCAAGAGGCTGCTGCAACAGCTTCAAACCAACAATCAGCGGCAAGTGGAGAAACTCAATATGTCGATGCAAGTGGTCAAGGATTGATTAAAGGATCAGTAAATGGTATTTATCATACTCCGGGAAGTACCTACTACGATCGCACGACAAATGTTGTTCAATGGTTTAAAACGGTCTAGGAAGCACAGGCTGCAGGGTATCGAGCGCCTTTGCGGTAAAAGTGGATGAAAGAAATAAGTACGGAAAAAGAGTGCTATTTATCAGATCTAATTTGATGAGAAGCACTCTTTTCTTGTTAAAAACGTTATAATTTTAGCGCTATAAAAAAAGTGAGCTTTGTTTTAAATGAAGACAAAATACCAACTAGGGTTGTGTTGCAAAATAGGTTGTAACAGCGTGGCTAAAGTGTCGTAAGTAGGTTTTCGTGGCCTTTTTCGAAATTTGGGATTTCGCGCAAATCTGGTCAAAGCCATGAAAGCACCCCGCATAGATGTCCATTTCTGCAGGGACACCCGCTTTTTTTAAGGCAGCAATATAATTTTTTGTTTCATCATAAAAAGGTTCAATATCACCAACAAACGTATAAGCGGGTGGTAAATTTGCATAATTTATTTCTCTAGCTGGCGCCGCATAAGCTGGAACGTGATCGGTTGCAAATAATTCGCCGAGATAAAGCTTCCATGCGATTTTGTTAACCGATGAGTTCCAAACGGGCGCATCATTGTTTTGCGCAGAAGGAGTACGCATTCGATCATCTATCATAGGATAAAAAGGCATTTGAAAGGCAATATTGACTTCCTCTTTGTCGCGTGCCATCAGCGTAACCGCCGCAGTTAAACCACCGCCCGCGCTATCCCCACCGACAAATAACTGATCCTCGCGAATCCCTAATGTTGCAGCATTATTTTTCATCCAGAGAAGAGCTTGGTAGCAATCGTTTACGGCAGCTGGATAAGGAGCATCAATGGATAAACGATAGTCAGGAGAAACGACAACACAATTTTCGGTATCGATAAATTCTTGAATAAAACCGATATCCTGTTCGGGTGTCCCGATTCCGTATCCACCCCCATGAATCCAGAGTAATCCGGTAGCTTTTGGTTTTGTCTCTAACGCAGTGTATACGCATAATCTGAGATTTTTATTATCATCAGTTTGAATTTTTTTTTCCGTAAAAGTCATTTTTTTTGTTTTCATGAACCTTCGGACTTTGATTAAGACTTTTTGAGTTCGAACAAAGGATCG
>JAATGB010000079.1 GCA_015654945.1 Lactobacillales bacterium
AATGGCGCTTCTTGGAGCTTTTTTCGATCTAACTCATCTAGAGAATGAATCATTACATAGCCAATTTTTCCTTTTCCTCCTTTTTCTCCCTGTGGGCGAGTCAGTACCAAAACCTCATTTTCATTTAGTTCTTTCAGGCGAATATCTTTCATCCCGATTGGGCCAGAAAAAAATTTTTCCAAGGTAAATAGCGAAGAGCCTCGATAAAAATTGGTTTGCCAAGTTGTATTTTGCGGCTTATCCTGATCAAAGAAAACCTCCACACCACCTAAAACCAATTCATCCTTAATAAATGTAAAAAAAGGATCTTGTAAATGTAATTCCGGTGTTCCATTGATTTTTCGCCACGTATTTTCTGGTGTCTTTTCAAAAAAAATTATCTGAGCTTGTTCGCTATCACGCGCTTCTACCCGCCCTGCAATCACCAATTTCTCTCCTTGCCAAAATGGCGCTGTAATATTGTACACATCCAGCTCTCCGACTCCGTCAAATTGGAGTTTCTCAGCAGAAAACATCTGCCTTTTTTCCCGATGTGCGGTTAGCATTTTTTCTAAATCCATCTTATTCCTCCACTTTGTAAATAATTGCCGTTTTAGCTGGCACAAGGGTATTGCTCACCCTCAAGCTACTAGCCATCACCACAGCTATCACTTTTTCATTTAGTTCAAAAGCTTGCTTACTAAAATTGAAAACCAGCAAATAACTTCCTCGTTGAAACCAGATAACATCCTTTGTATAACTTAGTTTTTTATAGGGATATTGAGCTACTGCTCCTTTTTTTCTGAAAGTAATGATTTGTTGATACCATTCATACAGCTCTGCAATCGGTTGTGGTTGTTCCGCTCCTGCTCCTAACCATGGAACGCCTTCTGTAAACGATTCTTTGGACCAATTCATCGGATTACGCGACTGATCTCTGTTCACTTGATTCGCTTGCCTAAGCGCTTCTTTAGAATCCAGACCTGCTCTCCTCAATCTGTCATATTCTTGTATGCTCTGAACATCTTTCATTTCTTGAATATTCTGCGGAACAAAATTCTGCATGCCAATTTCTTCCCCAAAATAGATAAACGGAATGCCACGTGCACTCAACATTAATAACGCAATCATTTTTGCCATGGCTAGATCATTCTCTGCTAAGCGTGTATATAACCGAGCCATATCATGACTACCAAAAAACAAAGTTGGATAATTGCCTTCAGAAAATTGGTTTTCCATCGCCTCTAATTGCGTAAAGACTGCCTTCGCTTCCCAGGTTTTAATGCTTCCCAGATTAAAGTTAAACGTAACATCAAACAAATTTTCCTTTGCATAAGAATGAATCCGTGCCAATTTATCTGAACTGATTTCGCCTACTGTAAAAGCAGCCGGATTTTTTGCCTTTATCCGCGCTACTATCTTTTCTAAAACCGCGTAAATTCCCTTTTGATTGACATCGTGTAAATGCACTTGTGAACCTTGCTGATCAAAAGGATTATCTTGAAACTCATGAGCGACGGTTAAATTGTTAATAACATCCAAGCGAAAGCCGTCCAGTCCTTTTTCTAACCAATAATCAATGACTTCAAAAATTGCTTGCTCGACTTCTGGATTTTGCCAATTTAAATCCGCTTGTTCCTTTGCAAAACTATGATAATAAAATTCTTTCGTTGCTTCTTCCCATTCCCATGCTGAGCCTCCGAAAAAAGATGTCCAATTATTAGGCTTTTTACGCCAAATATACCAATCTCTTTTTGCATTAACTTTACTTTTACGTGCTTCTTGGAACCAAGCATGCTCTGTTGAGGTATGATTAACCACTAAATCCGCAATCACTTTAATTCCGCGTTTATGAGCCTGTTCTATTAAGCTTTCAAAATCTTCCATCGTTCCATATACCGGATCAATCGTAAAATAATCCGCGATATCGTAGCCATTATCCACTTTAGGTGACAGATAAAAAGGAGTCAGCCATAGACCTTCCACACCTAAATCCACTAAATAATCAAGCTTTTGACTGATTCCCTTTAAATCTCCGACTCCATCTCCGTCGCTATCTTTAAATGAGGGTACATAAATTTCATAAAAAACGACTGCTTTCCACCAATCCTTAGCCATCTAATCCTCCTATTTGAGTGCAAACTGCATACCTTTTTGGAATTGCTTCGAAAATAATAGAAAAAGAAGAATTAATGGCAAAGTTAATACAACGGATGCTGCATACATAGGACCAGGATACGTTGCATATGGGCCAAACATTTGGGAGATAAGAACATTTAACGTAACGGTACTGTCACTTTTTGACACAATCATATCCCACAACAGATTGGTCCAGCGATCTGTATAGAGAAATAAAAAGATAACTGTCGTGATTGACCGAGACATGGGCAACACAACTTTCAAAAGAATGGTCCAGTCATTGGCACCATCTAAACGTGCTGCTTCGATTAGCGTATCTGGAATCGCTTTGAAAAAATTAGTATACATAAAAATAGCCCATAAACTAATCATTGTCGGTATAATCATTCCTGAGTAACTATCCAATAACCCAACCTTTGAAACCATCAAAAATTGCGGAATCAACAAAATGATTGCGGGAAAGAACATTTGAAATAGCAATAAATTATTAACTGCTTTCTTCCCTTTAAAATTAATTTTTGCTAGTGCATAAGCGACCATCATTGCAAAAAACAACATCAAAAAAGTGGCGATCGTTGCGACAATAATTGTATGAATAAAAGCACCAATCCAAGGAGCTTCCGCTGCTGTAGAAGAATTGCCAAACAACCAGGTCCAGGAGCGCAAGCTAAATTTAGTTGGAATAATTTGGCGATCCACTTGATCCCAAGCAGCAAAAGAATGCAACACTAAGTATAAAAACGGAAAAATCATGATGAGCATCACAAAAGTTGTGATTACATACCGTAATGCCAGTGACCCGCTTTTCTTTTTATGACCAACCATTTCGTTCCCCCCACTTCTCTAATAGCTTTCGAATAACACCTATTGAAGCAAATGTGACCACTGACGATATCAAGGCAATTGCCGACGCATAACCTGATTTCAAGTTAACAAAGGCTTGATTATAAATTTCCATTTGCCATGTGTTTGTTGCAAAATTAGGTCCGCCACCCGTTAGCTGATACACCTCTGTAAATATCCCAAAACTGATTCCCACAGCTAAAATTAAAACTGTAAACAAAGAAGGATATAACATCGGAAACGTAATTCGCCAAAATGTTGTCCATCTAGAGGAACCGTCTAACTCAGCAGCTTCATAGATTTCCGTATTAATACTGGATAATCCCGAAATAAGAATTAATCCGTAATAACCCGACATTTTCCAAGCAATCATAAAAGATACGACAAAAATAGCAGTTGTCGGATTTCCTAACCAATCAATATCCAATCCTAGCTTCGCTCTCAAAAAAGTATTGAATGCTCCATTATAGGAAAGCAGCCCTTTCACAATTAGCGAGGTCACAACCCCACTAGATAAGTAAGGTAGAAAGAAAGCGACCATATATAAACCCTTTAATTTCGGTAGCCCATTAACAAGCAAAGCAATCCCCATTGACATTGCGACTGCAAGCGGAACAAATAGCAGCAGAAATTTATAGGTGACGAAAAAAGCGGACTGAACAGCCGGATTATACAGCGCAGCAACAAAATTCTGGATGCCAACAAAGCGAATGGTTGGTGACATCATGTTCCAATCCGTTACCGCTAACCACAACGACCAGCCGAGCGGTAAGGCAAAAAAGATAAGTGTAAAAAGAAGATACGGGCTGGTAAAAAGCCAGCCCAATTTATTGTTTTGTTTCTTCATTATTGAAGAGCCCCTTTTAATGCATTCTTCATATCTTTCCAAGCGGTATCCGGTTTGCTTTCGCCACGCACTACCGGTACCCAACCTTTTTCGCCTAAAATTTGTTGCAAATCATTGTATTCCGCATTGTCCATTGCAGGAACAGCATTCTTCACATTTTCAGCGTAAACTTCCATCTCAGGATTTTCCTCAAAATACTTTGCAAAAGTCGGATTTTCGGTTGCATCATCTCGTGCAGGAATCAAGCTAGTCGTTTCGAGAAAAGCCAAGTCATTTTTTTCGTCTCCAAATACAAAATCTAAAAACTTCATCGCGGCTGCTTGCTCCTGATCACTTGCTTGCGCATAAAGAACAATTCCTTTTGCATCAGCATATGTTGAGATTTCAGCTTTGTCTTTCATTGCATCTGGTACTACCGGTGTGGTGACTGTATAATTTTCACCGAATTTTAGTTCGGGATATTTTTCTTTCCAATTTGGAAAGGTCCATGGTCCTAAATCAATCATGACACTGACTTTATTTTCAAAAGGATCTGTCGATTTGCTTGTCAATAATAATTTATCTTTTTGTAAATCACTCATCAAATTAAATACTGCTTTTCCCGCCTTATCATCTGCAACAAGTTTATTATTTTCAATAAAATTAGCTCCACCGCTAGCTGCATCGTAAAGAGGGAAGAAGTCAAACCATCTCATCCAAGCGGTAGGATCCGCTAAGTCCCCATCTGCTTTCGCCCAAAGAACTTTATTTGGGTATTTCGCTTTTAATTTTTTGCCTAGTTCAAGTAGTTCACTGTAAGTTTTAGGTGGTTCACTGTAGCCTAATTCCGATAACACATCAAGACGCCATCCAAATAGAATTGGATTTGAATACAGAGGTAAAACGTACTGGTTCTTATCCGAAAACTGCCAATTTTTTATACTTTCGGTCATCTTTCGATTTGTCACAATTTTGGAAAATGTGTCTTCTTTATTAAACGGTAAAATTGCTTTACTGTCTGCCAGCTGTGCCGCAAAGCTACGGTTGATATTTTCAGACAAAGTTGGTGCTGTTTTTGAAGCCACGGCAGATTGAATGGTTGCTTCTGACGATGGACTTTCTTTCATTTGAGAGACTTCAACCTTGATGTTCTTGTTTGCTTTTTCAAAATTAGCCGCCATTTTTTTCCAATATTTTAATTGCGTCGGATTCGGGGCTGTCCAAAAAGTAATCGTCGTTTTTTCTGAAGAATCTTTGCTATTTTTTTGCCCATTTCCACACGCTGATAGTGTTACGAATAGAAATGTCACTGCCACAACCATAAGCAACCTATTTTTTCTTTTCATCATTTCATCCTCCATATTCTTAATGATAGCGCTTTCCTTTTACTCCGCAATGATAACATTACCAACAATACATTGTCAACATTACAATTATAATTACTTTTATTTTTGTAATTATATCCAGCTAAATAAGAAACTTACGTATTACTCAGCAAAGTAAAATAAACTATTGTCAGTAATTACAAATTACGTTATAATGTAATTACAACAAACAGGAGGAGAACTATGGGAAAAACTACGATGCAGGATATTGCCGATTATCTCAATATATCAAAAAACTCAGTTTCACAAGCGCTACGTAATAAAAATGGCGTTAGTGAGAAAACCAAAGCAATGGTAAAGGACGCAGCAAAAATAGTAGGCTATGAATACAAAGAAAAAACAACACCCTTTCATTACCAAAAGGTCGGCCTGCTTGCAACAGAATTTGCTCTATCTCAGACAAGTTTTTTTGGTGAGATTGTTACCCAGCTCCGAAAAAAATGTGCCGAAAATCAGTTAGATTTAACAATTTTCCCGATTTCATCGCACATGATTACACACAGCATACTTCCTGCTAACCTGACAGAGCTCGACGGAGTGTTTGTCTTGTCGCACATTACAAATGCGTACATTCAAAAAGTGACGCAGCTTGAAATACCGTGTGTCTTAATTGATCACCATACCCCCGAACTTATTGCGGATGCTGTGTTAACTCAAAATATTGAAGGCGCGTATCTGGCAACCCGTTATCTGATTGAAAAAGGCTATCAAAAAATTGGTTTTATTGGCGATACAAAATTTTCTCCCAGCTACAAGGAACGACTTGTTGGTTTCCAAAAGGCACTTACGGCTGCCAATCTTTCTGCGGATCCGACAACAATCATTACAGATATAGAAGAAAATCAACATTCTTTATTTGAACGTCTTTCAAAAGTAGCAACCATGCCAGAAGCATGGTTTTGTGTCAATTCTGGTCTCGCGTTTATTTTGAACTCTTATTTGCAATCAAAAGGGCTAAGCATTCCTAAAGATATCGGTATTATTTGTTTTGATAACACAGAATTTACACGTATGGCGACCCCACAAATTACAAATATTTCAACAGATTTACATTATATGAGTACTCTATCACTTGAGTTATTAATCAAAAGAATGCTCAAAAAAGAGCTGCCTTTTACACAAGTAAAAATCATGCCGCAACTAAATATCTGCGCTTCTCTTGCAAAATAAAAAAAGCTGGAAAGAATACTCTTTCCGGCTTTTCCTATTTTAAACTATTCTTCGTCTTCATCTTCAACAAAGGTATTTAGGACTTCTTCAATCATATCCCACTCTTCATCGGTTTCGATTTGACCTAATTCGCCTTCTGTTCCTTCATCAGTCTCTTCATAAGAGTAAGCCTGAAGCTCCACTTCGTCCTCATCGGATAGTCCTACAGGATAAACCAAGACATAATTTTTGCCAAATTGTTCTTGACCATCTATCGTCATTAAGACTTCGTATAAGGTTTCATTGCCTTCTTCATCAACTAGCGTAATATGTTCATGCTCATGGTCATGATCGTGATCGTGTGCCATTTATTTTCCTCATCTCTCTTTATTTTTTCCTTGCTGCTTTTATTTTGCGTGTTGGTCCAAATAATTTTGTAAAATCATCACAGCTGCTACTTTATCAATGACTTTTTTACGCTTCGCACGAGAAGTATTCGCTTGCTCCACTAGCATTCGTTCTGCTTGGACCGTCGTTAAGCGTTCGTCTTGATAAGCAACCGGCAGATGAAACAGTTCTGCTACCTGTTTCCCATATGCCATCGAAGCTTCTGCTCGTGGACCAATCGTATTATTCATATTTTTGGGTAACCCAATTACAAATTGAGTCACTTCATATTGAGTCACAAGCTGGCTTAAACGATCAAACCCATAATTTTCTAACTCTTCATTGATTGCGATGATCTCGACTCCCTGAGCGGTCCAGCCAAAAGGGTCACTGATCGCAACACCGACTGTCTTTGAACCTACATCTAGACCCATTGCTCTCATTGAAAGTCAATCCCGTTATCTGCTAAATAGTGTTTGACTAATTCTTCCATAATTTCATCCCGCTCGTGACGACGTATGAGATTTCGTGCGTCCTGATATCTCGGAATGTACGCTGGATCTCCTGAAAGTAAGTACCCTACGATTTGATTAATCGGATTGTAGCCTTTTGCTTCTAGTGCATGATAAACCGTCGCTAATGTTTCACTTACTTCTTTTTTGTGGCCTTCGTCAAATTCAAAGCGCATCGTTTCATCTGTAAAACTCATTCATCTCCACCTCAATTCTTTTTATGTTCTATCCCTATTCTACAAGAAAGAACCCAAAACTACAAATGTTATTCGCTAAAAATGAAGTAACTAATGACAAATTGAACATTTCATTGTATCGTTAGAGTAGTAAAAACAAAGGAGCGAAAAAAAGTGAATCGTTACATGGAAATTTATGCTGACTTAAAATCACGTATTTTAAACAAAACTTATCTTACTGGAACCTTGCTGCCGAGTGAAAATAAATTAGCAACACACTATCAGGTTTCCCGCGAAACGATCCGCAAAGCACTGGTATTACTACTTGAAAACGGTTATATCCAAAAAAAACAAGGCAAAGGCTCCATTGTTTTGGACGTCCAACGCTTTGATTTTCCCATTTCTGGCCTAACAAGCTATAAAGAACTGCAAGATTCGCAAAATATTCATAGTCAGACCTTGGTTCATTCACTTGAAAAAATAAGAATTTCTAAAGAATTTTCAGCAAAGATTGATCTACCAATCAACACAGAGGTCTGGGCCTTGATGCGCCAAAGAAAAATCGATGGTGAAGTGATTATTCTTGATAAAGACTACCTATTAACCGCCATTGTGCCTACACTTCCAATCGAAGAAGCAGAAAATTCGATTTATCTTTTTTTAGAAACCAAAAAGCAGTTGGCGATTAGTTATGCTCAAAAAGAAATTGTGGTGGAAAAAGTCACCGAAGAAGATCAACAACTCATGACCCTTCGTGAAGAAGATACCCATGTGGTCGTTGTGCGCAGCCGTGTCTATTTAGAGGATACGCGCTTATTTCAATACACTGAATCACGACATCGTTTGGACAAATTCCGATTTGTAGATTTTGCCAGAAGAAGGCATGCGTAACAAAAAACTGTTCATTTGACCACAGCTGTTTGTGAACGAATGAGCCTCTTTTGTATCCCTAATTTTTTTATAAATCATCCATTCTTCTCTTAAAAAATAGCTGCAACCAGTCATTTCCCCAGAAAAAATGATGATTCTTCGTTTTTGAAAAAATCCAACAACTTCTTATTTTTTAGTATAAGCTTCTCGACTTGCTGTTCTTTTTTACTTCCTTGCCACAGTGACAGTTCAACTATTATTTTTTCAGGATACTTTTTACTAATGTCTCTTAAAGCATTTCCACATGATTTTCTAACGTACTCACTGTCGTCATTTCTAAGTGAAGATAATAATTGAATTGCGTGATCAGGGTTCTCTTTAAAATAAGGTCGATTCGTCCAAATTCGCAAGCCTTCTGAAACGGCCCTTCTCGTATTACAATGTTCAAAGCTTAGCCACTCTTTGATAATTCCCAGTGCTTCTTCATAGCCAGTTTCTTTACAAAAATGATCAAATGCCATACCTAATATCTCTTGAATTCGCCAATTTTCATCCATTGATACGTTTGTTTTCAAAAAATTTAGAACATCCATATTTGTGGATGCAATCTTTCCAAATAGAAAAACTGCGACCATTCTTATTTGATATACTTCAGACAAATATAATTCAAACGCTAAGTCCTCTAATTCCTTATCTATCAGCTTTTTTTCTAATGAATCTGCTAAAAGCTCCATTGGTTTA
>JAATGB010000084.1 GCA_015654945.1 Lactobacillales bacterium
ATTTGCTGGGACAGGAGCTTGTTCAACGCGTGAAGCGATCTATCTTTCACAAAAAATGGCAGCGGTTGGCGTAGATGTGCTTTCGGTTATTACGCCCTACTTTATTTGTCCGACCGAAGAAGAAATCTATACCTATTACGAAGAAATTGCTGCGAGCGTTTCATTACCGATCATTCTGTATAATATTCCAAAAACTACAGGCTGCAATCTTTCAAAAGAGGTGGTTGCACGATTAGCAGCGATTGATAATATTCAGGGAATAAAAGATAGCAGTGGCGACATGGAAAACATCAAAGGCTATCTTGAATCAGCTAAAAACGGTGAATTTAGCGTGTTGATTGGCTCAGATTCTAAAATTTCTGACGCCTATAAATTAGGTGCTACTGGCGCAATTGCCGGAACCAGTAATCTGATTACACAGGTTGTGGTTGCGTTGTATCAAGCATTGAAAAAGAACGATACGACACAAGCTATCAAGCTTCAAAAAGAGATTGATGTCCTACGAGCTGCGCTAAAACTAGGTACTGTTCCTTCCATTCTGAAGCGTTCAATTGAATTAGCGCAGATTGCTGACGTCGGTCCTGCGCGAAAACCAGTCAACGAAACGACGAAAGAAGTGGATCAACAAATTTTAGAAATGCTTGCTTACTATGATTTAAATTAAAATCTTGCTGAAATTCTTTGCGATGAGAAAAATGAAAAGGATCGTGTAATTAATTTGAGAGGCATGGAACCGCCAAAACGGGTATTCACTCTGATATAATTTTTAAAAATGGGTTCTCATGGCGTCTTTCGTCAAAATAGGAGGAATCGTCCTAATCAAATTTTGTTGTTTTTCAATTTAGTTGGCAAAGAGTTTACAGGAAAGAGTTGAAAAAATTTTATGAATTTAAATCAAATTTTCAAAGAATTTGTTGAAGTTGTTCAAGAAAATAAAAAATATACGATTGGGCTGCTGGATACTTCAGGTAGAGTCATTGCCTGTAGTCAAGAACGTTTTGTCGGTAAGAAGTTAACGGTTAACGCCGGAACGAAGGAACATTTTTTTCATGAAATTTTAGTGAAAAATCGCCATTTTGGTTATTTATGGGTAGCGAGTCAGGAAGACAGCTTGAAAATGATGGGAAATTTGCTGATCGAGTCATTGAGTACCCGAATTTTATATGAATTAAATGAAGATGCGATGCGCCTGAAAGTGACCAAAGACGACGAATTGGTTAAAGCGCTTTTAAGTGGGGAACCCTTTGATATGAATAAAATTATTCAATTAATTCATGACCTGAAAATCGATCAATACCAAACTAGAGCGGCGATTTATATTTATAAAGTTAAAGGATTTGATGTGAATGAAATCTTGCATTTAAAGGTGAACACAAGAAACAAAAAGATTATCTATTCATTACTGGATAATAATAGTTTGTTAATTTTTAAAGATATTCCCGCAAAGATTTCAGTTCTTGAAGCTAAAACGTATTTAAGCGACTATATTCAAGATTTACAAAAATGGGGCTTGACGGAATGCTTTTATCTAGTTGGGTCACTCCAAGATAAGCTCACACGACAGGTTGCTAGCTATCGGCATTGTTTGTGGTTGAAAGAAAATGTTTCGCTAATTTTAGATGTACCAGTTTTTTTTACCGACTATGCATTGAAAAGCTTGCTGGCACAATTGCAAACACAGGAGTTAGCAGAAGTGTTTGATTATTATTTGGAAAATGGTCGGCAAGTAGATCAAGATGAATTAGTGGCGATTGCAGATAAACTTTATGCAAATGATTTTAATATTACTCAAACAGCAGATGAATTATTCTTGCATAAAAATACCTTAATTTATAAAATCAAAAAATACGAGGAAGTTTTTAATATTGACATCCGCGGAAGTTTTCAAGGAAAAGGACTTTTTTATTTGATTTCTCAATATTTTAGGGAAGAAAAAAAGCGGCAGCAAGTAGGTGTGCAAATATGACGACACGAATAAAATTGACCCGTATTGATAACCGATTATTGCATGCGACGGTTGCGCTAAATTGGAATCGCTTTGTAAATGCAAACTATATCTTGATTGTGGATCCGCAGCATATCAATGATCCATTTATGGAAAAGATTATGCAACTCAGTCTGCCTAAAACGATGAAGGTCATGACCTGTTCGATTGAAAAATTATTGGTGTTTCTCACGGAAGATGTCCCGATGAATCGAAATGTAATTCTGTTATTTAAAGACCTTGAAACAGCAAAAGAAGCAGTTGAGAAAGGCTTTTACTTTCCGGAAATTCAAATTCCCTATCCAGCAAGCCGGATGATGATGAAAAAGCTAACGGATTATTTTAACGAAAAAGAAGTAGCCAATATTCGCTTTATCCAAGAAAAAGGCATCAAATTTTATTTTCAAACGGCACCTTTAGATACAAAAGATTTTACTATTTTTAAGCCTAAAAAATAAATAAGAAAGGAAAATAAAGATGTTAGAAGAGTACAAAACAGTGATCCAAGCAGAAGTATCCGCGACCTTACTTGAGTTGGATCTAGTCGCACTTGAAAAAGCCAAAAATTTGATTATAGCGTGTAGCCGACAAGGGGGCAGAGTACATGTTACTGGAATAGGCAAGCCGTCTTACGTCGCCAAATATACGGCCTCTCTTTTTTCTTCAACTGGGACCCCTAGCTACTTTTTAGATGGAACTGAAGCGGTTCATGGCTCAAGTGGACAAGTCAAAGCTGGAGATGTGGTGATTGCCATCTCAAATAGTGGCGAAACCAAGGAATTAGTCGCAACTGTTGTCACGCTAAAAAAGAACCAAGGGAAAATTATCAGTGTTTCTCGCAATCTGAACTCTCAATTAAGTCAGCTCGCTGATGTCGCGTTATGTGCA
>JAATGB010000017.1 GCA_015654945.1 Lactobacillales bacterium
AGTTGGATTTTATTTAGGCCGGGTTTTTATCTACTATCCATCAGTTGCTAAGAAAGTTTTCCTATCTTCAAAAACTTCTAGAAAACATGCACCTGTTCGTAAAAATTAAGTAGCCGAAAGAGTTAAGTAGCGGAAATGAAAAGCTTCCTACTTAGCTTTTTTTGTTTTATAATAAAATAAAGAACGCGGAGGTGTGAAAATGACAGATCGAGCGGAGCAATTTTTGACTTCCTTTAATCGAATTGAAAAATGGATGCAAGAACAACTCAATAACCCAGTTAATATGGGTTTTAGTGAAATGACGCGCAGACTAGCTAAAACGAAAAAAACACAAGTTAATCGTTATGAAGATGACTTGTTGCAAATGGCACAGCTCAGAAATGCTATTGTTCACGATAAGATTTCTCCCGATTTTATTATTGCTGAACCGAATGAATGGGTATTAGCAAAAATAAAAAAAGTCGAAAAAGAGTTAGTTGAACCCGAACAAATTATTTCGCGTTTTAAAAAAAATGTGACTGGTTTCGAAAAAGATACCTCTTTACATGATATACTAGCTATTGTGGCCAAAAAAGGTTATTCTCAATTTCCAATTTATGATAAAGGAAAATTTATTGGGTTAATTACGGTTCATGGTTTGGGTCTTTGGCTTGCCAAGGAAAGTCTAACGAATAAAATTGAAATACATGGGAAAACTGCGGCGGATGTTCTACAATCAGATCGAAAAAGTACAAATTATCAGTTTATTGCTGCTGATACATTTGTTTTTCAAGCTATTGAGATTTTTCAACAGTATGCGACGGTCGAAGCTTTACTGATTACGAGAGATGGGAATCCGAACGGAAGCCTTTTAGGGATTATTCGCCCAAGAGACATCCAGCATTATCAAGAATTTTAGGAAAGAATAGGTGTAGATAGTTATGATTTGGTATTGTCTAATTGCGCTGATTGTGATAGTTATTGATCAGCTTGTAAAGTGGCTGGTTGTCACAAATATTTCATTGGGAGAAACAATATTTCATACAAATGGTATTTTGTCGCTAACCCATATTCGCAATACAGGAGCTGCTTGGAGTATTTTAGAGGGACAATTATGGTTTTTCTTTGTCATTACAGTTATTACAGTGGGTATTATTCTTTATTTTTTAAAAAAGAATTTGCATGAGAGCAAATGGCTTACCATCGGTCTTAGTTTGGTGCTAGGTGGCGCTCTGGGTAATTTTATTGATCGGATGAGATTAGGCTATGTGGTGGATATGTTTCAAATAGATTTTGTAAATTTTCCGATTTTTAATATTGCAGACACAGCCCTTACGATCGGTGTCTTCTGTATTATGATCTATTTATTCATAGAAGATAGAAAACAGAAGGAGCTTTGACATGGTAGAAAAAGTAGCTGTTAAAATTAAACAGGAAACGGGAAGGATTGATAAGGCTCTTTCAGAGATTCTCTCGAGTTATTCTCGTTCACAAATCCAGCAATGGCTAAAGGAAAAAAATATTGCGGTTAATGGGGAAATTGTTCGCGCAAACTATCAAGTAAAAAGTGGCGATAAAGTTCAAATTACGATTCCTGACCCAGAAGAGCTAGAAGTATTACCTGAAAATATCCCATTAGAAATTGTGTATGAAGATCAAGATGTACTTGTTATTAATAAACCGCAAGGAATGGTTGTTCATCCTTCAGCTGGTCATCCCAAAGGCACATTGGTAAATGCTTTATTGTACCATGCAAAAAATTTATCTGGAATTAATGGCGTGATTCGACCGGGAATTGTTCATCGGATCGATAAAGATACTTCTGGTTTGTTGATGGTTGCAAAAAATGATCGTGCCCATGAGGTCTTGGCGGAGCAGCTTCGTGATAAAACGTCATTGCGTAAATACATCGCACTGGTTCATGGTGAGATTGCCCATGATAAGGGGACCATTAATGCGCCGGTGGGTCGTTCGAAAGTTAATCGTAAAATGCAAGCTGTCATTGAAACTGGGAAAGAGGCAGTAACTCATTTTACTGTCATTGAGCGATTTGCAGGTTTTACTTTGATTGAATGTCAGCTTGAAACAGGTAGAACCCATCAAATTAGAGTCCATTTACAGTATATTGGTTATCCTTTAGCAGGAGATCCCTTATATGGACCAAAAAAAACCTTACCTGGTGTAGGTCAGTATTTACATGCGCAAGTTTTAGGCTTTAAACACCCTCGAACGGGAGAATTCTTGACCTTTGAAGTGGAACCGCCCGAACTTTTTAAAAAAACTTTGGCCGATTTACGAAGAAACAATTGATTTTTTCAGATAAAACAGGTACACTTATTTAGAAAAGTAAATATGCTCCTTTAAGATTAGTCCCGTGAGGCTAAGAAGGAATGACGAATACAGCCGAATAGTAGCGTTGTATCCTGTAGATAACCATTCCTCCTACCTTTTTCGGGTAGGAGTTTTTTATTATGCAAAATACTGGGGGAGTGGGAAAAGATGATCGAAAAGGAAGTCATAGATGCGGTGACCATGAAACGTGCGCTGACGAGAATTACTTATGAAATTATCGAAAGAAACAAAGGGATCCAGGATATTGTCTTAATCGGTATCAAAACTCGAGGTATTTATATTGCGCAACGGATTTCAGATCGTTTAAAACAGCTAGAACAATTGGATATTCCAGTTGGCGAACTGGATATTACTTTGTATCGTGATGATCGAACTAGTGATATTGAAGAAGCAAAGGTGAATCATTCGAACATTCCGGTTTCAATTGAAGGAAAAGAAGTGATTCTAGTTGATGATGTGCTTTACACTGGCAGAACGATTCGTGCAGCGTTAGATGCGATCATGGATGTTGGGCGACCACGCAAAATTTCGTTAGCTGTTTTGGTTGACAGAGGGCACCGGGAGTTGCCTATTCGAGCTGATTATGTGGGGAAAAATGTGCCGACATCCAGTGAAGAAGAAATTGTGGTTGAAATGGAAGAGATCGATCAAGCCGATCGTATTTGTATTCGTAAAGAAAACTAAATAACCGCTTTTTAACTAAGTACAGAGAGACTGAGAAAAGCAAATTATTTCATTTATTATGCTACTAACTAAATGAGAATAAATTTGAATGCCTCGTTTCTCAAAAGAACGAGGATTTTTTTTAAGCAAAAATTAGAGGAGACGATTAAATGAAGGAACCGTTTAGAAATCCAGATGTTATTTTAGATATTCAGGACAAACCAAAACCACTTCCATGGGCAGGTTTAAGTTTACAGCATTTATTTACCATGTTTGGTGCGACTGTTTTAGTACCAATTTTAGTTGGAATTGACCCAGGAATTGCGTTGTTAAGTTCCGGGGTAGGTACACTTGCTCATATGTTTATTACGAAAGGAAAAATCCCAGCCTATCTAGGTAGCAGCTTTGCATATATTACGGCAATGAAGCTGTTAAATGAAACGGATGGTTACGGTGCAATTGCACAGGGTGCAGTTGCGACAGGCTTGGTTTATGTTGTTGTTTCGATGGTGATCAAGAAGTTTGGCTCTGATTGGATTAATAAACTATTGCCGCCAATTGTGGTTGGACCAGTTATTATGGTAATCGGTTTGGGACTGGCGACAAGTACGGCAAGCAATGCAATGTATGACGCGAGTGGTGATTATAGTTTCAAATATATTGCAGTTGCTTTAATCACACTGATCGTCACCTTGTTCTTTAATATGTATTTAAAAGGATTTCTAAGCATGATTCCGATTTTACTAGGAATTATCACTGGTTATCTCGTTGCTTTGGCTTTTGGAATTGTGGATGTTAGCATTATTACAAGCGCACATTGGTTTTCTATGCCAAGTTTTGAAATTCCTTTTGTCAACTATAATCCCAAACTTCATTTAGGCGCAATTGCAACCATGGCACCGATCGCTTTTGTCACAATGACAGAACACATTGGTCACTTAATGGTATTAAATAAGCTAACAAAAAGAGATTTTTTCAAAGATCCAGGGTTATCAAAAACCGTTTTAGGCGATGGAGTTGCACAAATTGCTGCCGGTTTGCTAGGTGGACCTCCAGTAACAAGTTATGGTGAAAACATTGGGGTTTTGGCGATTACGAAGGTGCACAGCGTATATGTTATTGGAGGGGCAGGAGTGTTCGCAATTATTTTAGGCTTCATTGGCAAAATTACCGCATTGATCCATAGTATTCCGGCACCGGTTATTTCGGGAGTTAGCTTTATTCTCTTCGGCGTAATTGCTTCAAGCGGCATGAAAATTCTAATTGACAACAAAGTCGATTTTGATCAAAAGCGTAATTTATTGATTGCATCAGTTGTTTTAGTAGTCGGTATCGGTGGTTTAACCTTTAACTTTGGTGCATTAGCACTAGAAGGCATGGCTTTGGCAACGATTTTCGGAATTCTTATGAACCTGCTTTTACCGCAAAAAGCCAAAAGCGAGTAAATGCCAAAAATTCTTGACTGGAGGAAATAAACGATGGCGTTATCTACAGACAAAATCAGCTTAAAGCATCTTCTAACTGTTGAGGCATTGACTGATCAAGAGGTGATGGGATTAATCAAACGCGCACAGCAATTCAAACGAGGTGCTGTTTGGCAGCCTAAAAAATCACAATATTTTGTTGCAAATCTCTTTTTTGAAAATAGTACAAGAACGCATAAAAGTTTTGAAGTTGCGGAAAGAAAGTTGGGGATTGATTCGATTGAGTTTGATGCTTCGACAAGTTCTGTAACAAAGGGAGAATCTTTGTATGATACAGTGCTAACAATGTCTGCTCTTGGTGTAGATGCGCTCGTTATTCGTCACAGTGAAGAGAATTACTATAATCAGTTAATCCAAAGCAAAACGGTTCATTGTTCGATTATTAATGGAGGAGACGGCAGTGGTCAGCATCCTTCGCAATCCTTGTTGGATCTGATGACGATTTATGAAGAATTTGGTCAATTTAATCGATTAAAAATTGGGATTATCGGGGATATCACACATTCCCGTGTTGCAAAATCAAATATGCAACTATTAAAAAGATTAGGCGCAGAAATTTATTTTTCAGGTCCGCTGGAATGGTATGAGCAAAAATTTGAAGTGTATGGTCATTATCTACCACTAGATGAATTGGTACCAAAAGTCGATGTCATGATGATGCTAAGAGTACAGCATGAACGTCATGATGGCAAAGAAAGCTTTTCAAAAGCAGAATATCATCAAGAATACGGTTTGACTGTTTCAAGAAGTCAAAAAATGAAACATGCTGCGATTATCATGCACCCAGCTCCGGTTAATCGGGATGTGGAACTAGCTGATTCGTTAGTTGAAGGCCTGCAATCCCGGATTGTGGCGCAAATGAGTAATGGTGTCTATATGCGGATGGCGATTTTAGAAGCGATTTTGGAAGGAAGGGTGTAAGCGACATGAACAGTTTAATAAAAAATGGACAGCTGCTTGATCAAGAAAATACATTAGTAAACGGAGAGATCTGGATGCAGGATGGCAAGATTCACGCGATAGGTGCTCATTTTCCAGAAGAAAAAATTGACTTTGATCAGGTATATGACGCTCAAGGTGGCTTACTTGTTCCTGGATTGGTCGATGTTCATGTTCATTTCCGTGAACCGGGATATGAATACAAAGAAACAATTGCAACAGGCAGCAAAGCAGCGGCAAAAGGTGGTTTTACGACAGTTTGTGCGATGCCTAATCTAAATCCTGTCCCAGATACTCCAGAAAAAATGCAAAAAATGCGCCAGCGCATCCAAAAAGATGCAGTTGTCAAAGTTTTACAGTATGCACCCATTACGGAAGCCTTACGTTCCGATCGGTTAGTGGATCAAAAAGCATTATTAGCAGAAGGTGCTTTTGCTTTTACAAATGATGGGGTAGGCATTCAGACTGCGGGAACAATGTATTTAGCCATGAGAGAGGCGGCAAAGAACCATCGAGTAATTGTTGCCCATACAGAAGATGAATCTTTATTATTTGGCGGTGTCATGCACAAAGGCAGTGTATCCAAAAAGTTAGGATTACCGGGAATTATGCGAGCAACAGAAGCTTCTCAGATTGCTAGAGATCTAATTTTAGCTGAAGAAACGGGAGCACATTATCATGTATGTCATGTCTCTACAGCAGCCAGCGTTCGTGTGATTCGTGACGCAAAAAAAGCGGGGATTGCTGTAACAGCTGAAGTTTGTCCGCATCATTTAATTTTAATTGATGAAGATATTCCGGGTGATGATAGTAATTATAAAATGAATCCTCCATTACGGGGAAAGGAAGACCAGCAGGCGTTAATTGCCGGATTATTAGATGGTACAATTGATTGTATTGCGACCGATCATGCGCCACATAGCCACGAAGAAAAAAATCAAAGTATGTTAACAGCACCATTTGGGATTGTTGGTAGTGAAACGGCTTTTGCCTTAATGTATACAGAATTTGTTTGCACAAATATTTTCACGCTGGAACAATTAATCGCATGGATGACATGGAAACCGGCAGCTATTTTCGCTTTACCAGCCGGAAGATTACAGATCGGATCACCAGCAGATATTGCAATTTTTGATCTAGAGAAAAAGGTGACAATTGACCCAGCAACTTTTGTGTCCAAATCAACCAATACACCGTTTAGCGGCAAAAAAGTAATCGGTGAAACTATTTACACTTTTGTCGCTGGGCAAGTCGTTTGGGATCGGAGGAATGTCTAAATGACAAAACGTTTATTGATATTAGAAGATGGCACTACGTTTGTCGGAGAAGGATTTGGTGGTGAATTAAATACGACTGGTGAAGTTGTCTTTACAACTAGCATGACTGGTTACCAAGAAACGATTACTGATCAAAGTTTTAATGGACAAATTATTATGTTTACGTACCCAATGGTCGGCAATTACGGAATCAACCGAGATGATTATGAATCGATTTCTCCGACGTGTAAAGGTGTGATTGTGAAGGAGCATGCACGATTGGCTTCGAATTGGCGTGCAAATATGACTCTAGACGAGTTTTTAAAAAGAAAGGGAATTCCGGGCATTTCTGGGATTGATACACGTAAATTAACACGTAAATTACGTGAGGTTGGAACGATGAAAGGTAGCATTATTGACGTAATAAGTGAACTGGATCATGCTTTTGATCAATTAAAAGCAACGGTGATGCCGCGCGATCAAGTGAAACAGGTTTCGACAACCAAGCCTTATCCAAGTCCAGGTATCGGACGGAATATTGTTGTGATTGACTATGGTCTAAAGCACAGTATCTTAAGAGAATTAAGTCGACGTGAGTGTAATCTAACGGTATTACCATATAACACGGATGCGCAAACCATCTTAGACTTGCATCCCGATGGTGTGATGCTAACGAACGGTCCAGGTGATCCTAAAGATGTACCAGAATCCATCGCAACAATTCGCGAAATTCAAGGGAAAGTTCCGATTTTTGGCATTTGCCTTGGGCACCAACTTTTCGCACTAGCCAATGATGCAGATACATTTAAATTAAAATATGGACATCGTGGTTTAAACCATCCAGTGAGAGAGATTGCTACAGGAAAAATTGATTTTACTTCACAAAATCATGGGTATGCTGTGGATATGCAGTCGATTGATCCCGAAAAATTGATGGTTACGCATGTTGAAGTAAACGATGGGACAATCGAAGGAATCCGTCATCGGAATTATCCAGCATTTTCGGTTCAATTTCACCCTGATGCTGCACCGGGTCCGCATGATGCCATTCACTTGTTTGATGAATTCATGGAATTAATTGATGCATGGAAGGAGAACAACTAATGCCGAAACGTACTGATATCAAAAGAATTATGGTAATTGGTTCTGGTCCAATTATTATTGGTCAAGCCGCTGAATTCGATTATGCGGGAACGCAAGCTTGTTTGGCATTAAAAGAAGAAGGCTACGAAGTTATTTTAGTCAATTCCAACCCAGCTACGATTATGACCGATAAGGAAATTGCCGATCGAGTTTATATTGAACCTATCACCCTTGAATTTGTTTCGCGAATTCTTCGTAAAGAGCGACCCGATGCTTTACTCCCAACTCTTGGTGGGCAAACAGGGTTAAATATGGCAATGGAACTTTCAGGATCAGGAATTCTGGAGGAGTTAAATATTGAATTACTAGGTACAAAATTAAAGGCAATCGATCAAGCTGAGGATCGTGATTTGTTTAAAAAACTCATGGAAGAACTAGAACAACCGATTCCGGAAAGTGAAATTGTGCATACGGTGGCTGAAGCGCTTAATTTTGTTGAAAAAATCGGCTATCCAATTATCGTACGACCTGCTTTTACATTAGGTGGAACTGGTGGCGGCATGTGTGATAACGAAGAAGAATTGAGAGAAATCGCAGCAAACGGTTTAAAACTTTCTCCAGTTGGTCAATGTCTAATCGAGAAAAGTATTGCTGGTTTTAAAGAAATTGAATATGAAGTAATGCGTGATTCTGCGGATAATGCGATTGTTGTATGCAACATGGAAAATTTTGACCCAGTGGGAATCCATACGGGAGACTCGATTGTTTTTGCACCAAGCCAAACGTTATCTGATTACGAATACCAAATGCTGCGTGATGCCTCTTTAAAAATTATTCGAGCTTTGAAAATCGAAGGTGGCTGTAATGTACAGCTTGCATTAGATCCGCTGAGCTTTGATTATTATGTCATTGAGGTGAATCCACGTGTTAGTCGTTCCTCGGCGTTAGCAAGTAAGGCCACTGGTTACCCAATAGCAAAGCTTGCAGCGAAAATTGCTGTAGGATTAACGCTAGATGAGATGAAAAATCCGGTAACAGGCACGACTTATGCCGAATTCGAACCAGCTTTGGATTATGTTGTTGCCAAAATCCCTCGGTGGCCCTTTGATAAATTTGAAAAGGGGGATCGTCGTTTAGGAACGCAGATGAAAGCAACTGGCGAAGTTATGGCGATTGGTCGAAACATTGAAGAATCATTACTTAAAGCTGTTCGTTCTCTGGAAATTGGAGCTCATCATGCTGAATTAAAGAGTCTCAGCGAAGTAACAGATGAAGAGTTGACTGAAAAAATGGTGAAGGCACAGGATGATCGACTATTTTACCTAACAGAAGCATTACGTAGAGGATATACGATTTTTGAACTAGCAGAATTAACGAAAATAGATTTATTTTTCTTAGATAAATTAGTGCATATTATTGAATTAGAAACGGAATTAGCAGCAGCAAATCTAGATCTCGACATCCTAAAAAAGGCCAAACAAAATGGTTTTTCTGATCGGAAAATTGCGGAACTATGGCAGACAACCGAAGACAAAATAGCAGAAAAACGGCGTGAACATGGAATTGTTCCCGTCTATAAAATGGTTGATACTTGTGCCGCTGAGTTCGCTTCGCAAACACCTTATTTTTATAGCACCTACGAAGAAGAAAATGAAAGCCTTGTTTCAGATAAACCTTCTGTCCTTGTTCTTGGATCTGGACCGATCAGAATTGGTCAAGGAGTGGAATTTGATTACGCAACGGTTCATTCAGTGAAAGCCATCCAAGCAGCCGGCTATGAAGCGATCATTATGAATAGTAATCCTGAAACGGTTTCAACGGATTTTTCGATTTCGGATAAATTATATTTTGAACCGTTAACGCTAGAAGATGTTTTAAATGTCGTCAACTTAGAAAAACCAGTGGGCGTAATTGTCCAATTTGGCGGTCAAACAGCGATTAACTTAGCCGAACCACTAACGAATAACGGTGTTTCTATTATTGGAACCTCCATCGAAGATCTTGATCGAGCGGAAAATAGAGATTTATTTGAACAGGCTTTGCAAAGATTAGAAATTCCTCAACCGCTTGGTGAAACAGCTGTCAGTACAGAAGAAGCTGTTGTGATTGCTAAAAAAATTGGTTATCCTGTGCTTGTTCGACCAAGTTATGTTCTAGGCGGACGAGCAATGGAAATTGTAGATAATAAAAGTGATTTAGAAAGCTATATGCGAGAAGCGGTGAAGGCCTCACCAGAACACCCAGTATTGATTGACCGCTATTTAACAGGAAAAGAATGTGAAGTAGATGCTATTTCGGATGGAAAAGATGTCCTCATTCCGGGAATCATGGAACATATCGAAAGAGCGGGTGTCCATTCTGGCGATTCGATGGCTGTCTATCCGCCACAAACACTAAGCAAAGAAATTCAACAAACCATTGCAGCGTATACGAAAAAATTAGCACTCGGGCTAAATTGTAAAGGAATTATGAATATTCAGTTTGTAATCCATGAAGAAAAGGTTTATGTAATTGAAGTGAATCCGAGAGCGAGTCGAACGGTACCTTTTTTAAGTAAAATTACGGGTATTCCCATGGCACAGGTAGCTACACAAATTATTTTAGGAAAAACATTACAAGAACTTGGGTATCAAGATGGACTGTATCCAGAATCCTCATTGGTTCACGTCAAAGCACCGGTCTTTTCTTTCTCAAAGCTGCAACGCGTGGATACTTATTTAGGCCCAGAAATGAAATCAACTGGTGAAGTTCTCGGTAGTGATGTTAGCTTAAATAAAGCTTTATATAAAGTTTTTGAAGCAAGTGGCTTGCATTTGCCTGATTATGGAGCTGTTCTCTTCACAATCGCGGATGAAACAAAAGAAGAGGCATTAGAGCTAGCAAAGCGCTTTGATGCAATTGGCTATAGTTTGGTTGCAACGACAGGAACTGCTGAATATTTAGAACAACAAGGATTGCATGTTCGAACTGTGGCAAAAATGGATAGTGACGGAAAAGATAATGTTCTTTCTGTCATTCGAAAAGGCGAAGTTCAAGCAATTATAAATTCGATGGATAAGAAGCGTGCGTATTCTCCAGAAGGTTTTGCAATCCGAAGAGAAGCAGTCGAACACGGAATTCCCTTGTTTACTTCTTTAGATACGGCTAAAGCGATTGTTACGGTGCTAGAATCTCGTTCATTTTTAGTGGAATCCTTATAAAACGAACAAAATGATAAAATTGGTTGCGCGTATCCAATTATTCAGATGCTCAATGGAGGCGGTGTATTTTTGAAACAAGAGATCATGAAAGTTATCAAACAAAAAAAATTAGCCCCGCTCATTTTTGAATTGGAATTGCAAGGGAATTTAGTGAAAGAAATGAAAACTCCCGGTCAGTTTCTCCATATCAAAGTTCCTAGAGAAGATTTGATTTTACGAAGGCCGATTAGTTTGGCAAAAATAAATCCTGAAAGAAAATCCTGTACACTCATTTATCGTGTGACAGGTCAAGGAACGAGTTCGATGGCAGCATTAAATTCAGGTGATTTTTTAGATGTTTTAGGTCCTTTGGGTAATGGGTTTACAATCGATTTTGTTAATAAAGAAGATCCTGTACTGATTATCGGCGGTGGAATTGGCATTCCACCACTTTATGAGCTGGCAAAACAGCTGAACAAAAAGGGCGCAAAAATAGTACATTTACTCGGTTTTCAGCGAAAAGAAGTTCTTTTTTATGAAGCTGAATTTCGTCGGCTAGGAGAAGTTAGGATTTCAACGGATGATGGCTCTTTTGGAGTTAAAGGACATGTAGGTGACCTTTTAGAACAACTAACAGACGATTTTCAACCAGCTGCGATTTATGCTTGTGGTGCTAACGGTTTATTAAAAGCTGTCAATCAACGTTTTCATGATCATCCAAATGCCTATCTCTCCTTAGAAGAACGGATGGCTTGTGGTGTGGGTGCATGCTATGCTTGTGTTTGTCCTTTACAAAATAAAGGTAACGAAGCAAAAATAAAAATGAAAAAAGTTTGTGATGAAGGACCGGTTTTTTCAACTGGAGAGGTCGTATTATGAATCGATTAGCTGTTAAATTACCTGGATTGGATTTGAAGAATCCTATTATGCCGGCGAGTGGTTGTTTTGGTTTTGGCAGTGAGTATGCAAAATATTATGATTTAGGGTGCTTAGGTGCAATCATGGCAAAAGCAGCGACAGTGGAACCGCGCGTGGGAAATCCAACGCCACGGGTAGCAGAAACGCCAAGCGGTATGTTAAATGCGATTGGCTTACAAAATCCTGGATTGGAAGTGATCATGAATCAAACGCTTCCGACATTAAATGATTTTGATGTGCCAATTATTGCGAATGTAGCCGGATCGACCGAAGAAGATTATGAGATCGTTTGTGCCAAAATTGGAGATGCGCCGAACGTTCATGCGATTGAGTTGAATATCTCCTGTCCCAATGTAAAACAAGGTGGAATTACTTTTGGTACAGATCCAGAAGTGGCGTACCGTTTAACTGAAAAAGTTAAAAAAGTTGCCAAAGTACCTGTTTATGTAAAGCTTTCGCCTAATGTTACAGATATCGTCTCGATTGCGAAAGCAGTTGAAGCGGCAGGTGCTGATGGGATTACGATGATTAACACGCTGTTAGGTATGCGAATCGATATCCAAACCAGAAAACCAGTTCTAGCCAATCAAACGGGGGGGTTATCTGGGGCAGCCATTAAACCAATTGCGCTTCGAATGGTTTACCAAGTATCACATGCAGTGAAGCTTCCAATTATTGGCATGGGTGGTATTTGTACGGTCGATGACGTTTTGGAAATGTTTTTAGCTGGAGCAAGTGCTGTCGCAATCGGCACAGCTAACTTTACCGATCCCTATATTTGTCCAAAGTTGATTAAAGAATTGCCCCTAAAAATGACTGAATTAGGAATTGATTCCTTAGAACAGCTAATTAAACAAGTCAGAGAGGAACGTGAAGGATGAATCGTCCCATTATTGCTTTAGATTTTGCAGAGAAAGAAAAAGTACAATTATTTTTAGCAAAATTTCCTAAATACGAATTTCTTTATGTCAAAGTTGGTATGGAACTATTTTATCAAGAAGGGCCAGATATTGTTCGTTGGCTTCATGATTTAGGACACGATGTCTTTCTAGATTTAAAACTTCATGACATTCCTAATACAGTTGAAAAAGCCATGAAAGGTCTTGCAAATCTGGGAATTTCAATGACCAATGTGCATGCTGCTGGTGGGAAAGAAATGATGACAGGCGCGATCGCTGGTTTACAGGCAGGCTCAAGTAAAAAAGTCCCCAAACTACTTGCCGTTACTCAATTAACCTCAACGAATCAGGAGCAAATTCAAAGAGAGCAAGGGATTTTAACGAGTTTAGAAAGTAGTGTGATTCACTATGCCCAGCTCGCGCAACAATCTGGGTTAGCGGGCGTCGTTTGTTCTGCACTAGAAGTCCTGCAGATTAAAGCAAATACTGCACAAGACTTTATCTGTTTAACACCGGGAATTAGACCAGTCGGAACAGTAATGGGCGATCAAAAAAGAGTGGTGACTCCTGGAAAAGCCAAAAGAATCGGTTCAGATTATATTGTTGTCGGACGTGCGATCACGAACGCCGTTAATCCTTATGAAGCTTATACAAAAATAAAGAATGAATGGAAGGATGGTTAAACAATGAGTGTCGGAAAACAAGTAGCTAAACAGCTATTAGAAATAGAAGCGGTTAGCCTAAACCCAACAAATCCTTTTACCTGGGCAAGCGGGTTAAAAAGCCCTATTTATTGTGATAATCGGATCACCATGAGCTATCCAAAGGCTCGCCGGATAATTGCCCAAGGATTTGCTGCATTAATCAAAGAAAAATATCCGGAGGTAGAAGTAATTGCTGGAACAGCCACAGCAGGAATTCCTCATGCTGCTTGGGTTGCGGAAATTCTTGATTTGCCAATGGTCTATATCCGCAGTAAAGCAAAGGATCATGGGAAAGGAAATCAGATTGAAGGAAGAATTAGAAAAGGACAAAAAATGGTAGTCATTGAGGATTTAATTTCGACAGGTGGCAGTGTGATTGAAGCATGTACTGCTGCGAAAAGGGAAGGAGCAGAAATTTTAGGTGTTGCAGCTATTTTTACTTACGAATTAGAACAGGGAAAATTTAATTTTACTGAAGCAAATCTTGAATTTATGACATTAACTAATTACTCTGAGTTAGTTGAAACGGCACTAGAAGTTGGTTCAATTCAACAAGAAGAAGTAAAGTTATTACAAGAATGGCGTAAGAATCCTACTGGCTGGGGCAAGTAGTCCATTCCGTATTTGTAAAAGAAGCAGTTACTTAAAAACTGTTTCTTTTATTTTGGGTTTTTCTTGACATAAATTTTTTTATTAGATAATATGGGTTTAACGAATCGGTTTATAACTTTCGATTTTATTGCTCATGTTTATAAAAAATAAATCCACATAAATGATAGAAGTTCATACATATTTTTGCAAGGTGAGTTGATTTAGCTCATTTATTATTAACACATTTTGTACAAAAATAGATCTTTTTTTGTACAGATAATGTAAAAAAGGGAAGGAAAGGAGCGATTTCTTTAAAAACATTTTCAAAAAAAGAACGTATATTGAAATAAAGCGATATGTGTTCGGTTGCATGAATGGCTTTTTCAGCTTACCTCAAAATATGTGGTTCATAAATTTTAGAAGAAAAATCAGTTCAAAAAGTAGAGTAAAGTAGGGAGAAAAAATGAAAATTTATAAAAGTAGTATTTGGGTAATGATTGCTGTACTGTGTTTGTCTTTAATTGGAATGGTAGGATCTTTTTTTGATCAATCTTTAGTTGCGGAAGCAGATCAGGTCATTCAGCAAAACTCCGTTGCGGATGAAACATCAGATCGTTCGATAACCATCTGGAAATATCAAGTGAAAGATGCTTCTGAATTAGGTGATCGGGGAGATGGTCTAGCAACCACAATAGATAAGACACCTTTAGCTGGTATAAAGTTCAAAATAGAGCGAGTTGAGGCGTTAAATGATATATCCTTAACCGATCCTAAAAAAGCTACCTTAGGAACAGATTATCAAGTGATTACAACTCCTGGGGAAACAACGGCCGGACAAGGTGTGACTGTTACAACTAAAGAAGATGGCAGCATAAAAATCAGTTTAGGTAAAGGAACAAGTGCGGATGGTATCTATTTAGTAACAGAACTGGCGGATGATCGTGGTGTGAAGCCTGCTGTCGCAAAGCCCGCCGACCCGTTCTTTGTTTATGTACCACAGACCAAAAGAGAGGATCGTAGCTCCTTAATTTATGACGTGGAAGTCTTTCCTAAAAATATTTTGGAATCATTGCTTAATCCAGACAAAACGATTGAGGAGGGTAAAGGATATTCAATTAAAGCCGGCGAAAAATTTACTTGGGAAGCAAACGCCAATTTACCTAGTGGTTTATATTATGTCGCGGCCCAAGACTCAATGATTAATTTATATGATGAAGCTGGAAATCTACTCACAGATAAACATCCAATCGTCAAAGGAACGGAAATTTATGCGGATTATTTCACGATCACAGATACATTAAATAAAGAGCTATTGGTAGACAATGTGATTGTCCAAACAAAAAACGATACTAGCACATGGACAGAACTTAATTTAGCATCTGATTATACAATAAAGATCAACGATACAGCTAAAATAAAAGCACCGATTGCGGATACGACTCTAGCAAGTAAAAAAGTAGTAGTGGATTTAACCAAAAGTGGCATGAAAAAAGTAACGGAAAAAAGTGATACAAAAATTCGCGTGGTCTATACAACGCACACAGATAAAAATTACAATGGAGAAATTAGCAATCACTTCGATGTCGCTTTCTTAACACCAGGTTTACAGCCTGTCATTATCCCAAGTGAAGAGGATCCTGAGTATTATGTTGGTGGTTTTGATATTAAAAAAACCGGCGAAGATACAAAAACGGTACTAGCTGAGGCAGAGTTTCACCTTGCGACGAATGAGGCAAACGCAAAAGGAGGTAAATTTTTAGCAGAAAATGGTCAATCTTATACGGAATCAGAGGCATTAACTGCAGGAGTCAAGCTTCTACTAGCAATTTCTGATGCAAATGGTCGAGCAGAATTTAATGGCTTAAAATTATCTTGGTATCAAGATACAAATAATAATGATAAACAGGATACGAATGAACCGACTTTTGCTAAAAAAGATATTAAGCAAAGCTATTGGGTGGTTGAAACAAAAGCGCCTAAAGGATATGAAGTTTTAAAAACAGCACAAGAAGTGGTTGTCACACTCGCAACTGCAGACAATGATACAATCGAACTAAACGTTGTGAATAAAGCGAAAACAGATTTACCCTTTACAGGTGGAGATGGAATGACCTTTTTAGTAGTTGTTGCAATGGGAGCGATTACGATTGGTGCAATTGCAATTGTCATCGATAAAAGGCGTCGTCGAGCATAGTGCTGAATGAGAAAGGATGAACAGACGGTGTATAATCAAAAAAAAATAAGACAATTAGTCGCTGTTCTTTTTCTGTTTCTTTTTATGGTCGTCACGTTTTTTTTACGAAATCCTTTTATAACTGTTCAAGCAATTGAAAAAAATCTGGATCAATTAGAGCGGTCAGATCGTTATAAATTAATCCCAGCCAATAATAATAGTAAGCAGGAAAAACTTGCGAACCTTACAACTATAACAACAAAGAATGCACAAACCTCTACGAGTAAAAAAAGAAAAGGACTAGTAGTTGATTTAAAAGAGATCACTATACAAGGAGAAAGCATACCCGTTGATTTTACAAAAGTGAATCTGTCAATCCGAACCGGCGATAAAAATTTTGATCCTGACGATGCACCGGGACATGATGCTTCTCCTACGAACAATCTTGTCAGAACATGGGACAAAGTTTCCTATAATTATTCTTTTTCTTTGCAATCTACTGATTCACAAAAAAAGTACACCAACATTAAATATAAAGTAGAAGCCTACTTAGAAAATGCTCGGACAAATCTGAATGGGCAGTTGCGTGATAATGCCTATTTTCCAGAAGGAGTGTTGACTGGTAATCAAGCATCCTTGACCCGGAGTTCAACTTATTCAACTGAGGGAACAATCGATTCAGCCGGAATTGTTGATTCAGTAATCAACATTCAAGTGTTAGGTGCAACTCATCAATATGAATTGAAACCAGAAATTTATATAACCATTTTAGAAGCAACCGATTCGGAATCTGGCGAAGTTGTGCCTATTAATAAAAAAACAGAAAATATAGCAACTAAAAGTGTCTATGTTTCTGCGAAACCTTATATTAAAGCTTATATGGGATATAGTTCAAATGCGTATCATTTAATGTCTCAGTTAACAGGTGATAGCAATTTGAATGCAATGGGACAAGCTATTGGCGTAAAGGTTTCACTTGTTCCATTAGAAGATCAAGGCATCAAAAGAGAAGGCAGCCTTTATGAAAAATTATTAGGTGCAACCTATCCGACTGGCGAAATAACTGTAAAAGTAAATAGCAAAGCAACATTTAGTCCTGACAATGGCAGTGGTAGGCATATAATTGAATATGGGGTTGATCAAGATGCGCCTAAAATAGTTAGTTATGGGCTATTATACAACAACTTAGGCTTGATTGATTTAACCAAAACTTCAGAATTTAAACATTACAATTTAAAAAATATATTGATGAGTACGGTTTGGAATATTCCGTTTTCGATTGATAAAACTGGAAATAGAGATGATTCAACGAGTGTTTTTGATTCCAACCAAGTAATGGCTAAAAATAGTGGTGGTGATACATTAAGCTTTACTATTACAAATCCAGCAGCTATACACAAAGATAGTTTAGCTAACTTCATACAAAATATAAATGAAAGTACCTTTGCAAGTGTTGCATCCCTTATCTCTATCCCGTATAGTTATAAACTAGATAAAGCGGGAACACTTTCTACAATTTTTACTGCTACAGAGGTTGCTTATGAAGAAAACAAACAAATAAATGATTCTCAGTATACCTATAATATGGGAAATACATTACCTGGGAGTGCAACGGCGTACAGTAATTTTTTTAGTTTAACACCTTATGAATATATTGGATCAGGTATTTCAGAATCTTGGAGTCCTTCTGGAGATGGAGCAGTTTATAAGAATCAACAACTTAACTTAGAAGGGATATTTGGTTCTGAAGGAATTGAATTGAAATTTACAGAAGGTATTTCTGTTTGGAATGCCAATACTTTTGAATATGATGCAAGTCGAAATTTAAATCCTTATATAGCCTATAGTCAAACTACAACAGGAAAAGTAGTTCAAACTTATTATGGCGTTTTAAAAAATGGTAGTATGTATCCAGGTCTTGATTGCCGCTTTACAACGATTAACCCCAAATACAATTGGTACACAAGCTATGCAGAAGCAAAAAAAGCTGGCGTAATTTCTGGAATAAAAAGCCGCTTTGAAAAAACAGGTTTAGGTGCGAGATTCATAACAAAAACGATAATTCCTCTTAAAGTAAAAAGTAATACCTATGCTGGGGTAGATCAATACGGAAATCCAAATATTGCTATATCTACTACTATGACTCAAAATGAAAAAAGTGAAAATAAATGGACCTATCCATCAGCAAGTTTGAGTAATTTATTTACACCTACTAAATATGATGCAGCTAATAAACTTATAAGTTACCAAATTCCACAAAAAACTTACGGTGAAACGTTACTAGTCGTTCCATTTACGGCACGGCTGACGAAAGCAACAGATAAAACGAGCTATCGCTCAGATGAAGTTGTTCG
>JAATGB010000080.1 GCA_015654945.1 Lactobacillales bacterium
AAAAGAAGAACTTAGCAAATTATACCAACGCTTGATGTACTGGATTTTTCGTTTGAGAGATCAAAAAGGCGCTTCTCCTTTTACGAGAAGCGTTCTTTTTGTATGTTTAAATATACACATATAAGAATTCAGATAAAGCTAAAACGGTTAACGATTGATCATATGGCATTTCAGTGGTGCGAATTTCTTTATAAAAGTCTAAATTGTCGCCCATTCCGGTACCGACAGAAACTTTTTGGACAGCACCATCCACATTGATTTCTTCCAGTAAGGCGAGAATTGCTTTCGTGCCCACTGTTTCAAATTCAGCAGCGATGTAGCCTTTGCGGACCGCTTTCAAGATTCCATAGGCAAAACCTGCTGTTGCGGAAGCTTCGCAATAAGAAGAGGCATCGTCCAATAAGGTGTGCCAAAGGCCAGAAGCATCTTGCAAATGTGCGAGTGATTCGACTTGACAGCTAAGGGTTTCAATTAAAAACTCACGCAGAGCTTCGCCCGGTTGCAAATCTAAAATATCGATAATTTCTGGAATTGCAATCGTGATCCAACAATTACCGCGGGCCCATAAAGCTTCCGCGTAATTATGTTTTTCGGCAAAGGTCCAGCCATGAAACCAGAGTCCAGTTTTTTTGTCACAAAGATACTTGGTATGGAGCATAAACTGGCGCCGGGCTTCTTCTATATAAGTGGGACGATTGAGCAGTTTCCCGATTTTTGCTAACGGCAACACGGTCATCATTAAAGTATCATCCCAAAGCTGTTCAATATTTTCTGGTCCATAGGTGAGATGTTCCAAGCCGTTTTCTTGAGTGCGGGGCATGTCGTTCATGACCCATTCTGCCCAGGTTTCAAGATACGGCAAGTAGCGCGGATCCTTGTTTTTTTCGTAGAGTAGAGCCAGCGTTAGCAAGGGAGCCATCGTATTAACATTTTTTGGTGGAGCACCAATGGCAAACTGCTTTTCAAACCATTCTGTGACAATGTGCCATGCTTTTGGATCTGCAGACATTTCCCAATATTTATAAATACCATATAAGCCTACACCTTGTGGCCAATTCCAAACATTCCAGCTTTTATCATCGACAATGACACCATCAAAATCTAAGAGGAATTCTCCGCTCGTATCTTTTATGGCTGTTAAGTTTTTCATTAACAGCTGAATGGTTTCCTCAATTGTTGAACGATCAATTACGACTTCTTTGCGCGCTAAATTTACCATGACTCCTGTTCCCTCCATCAATGAATTAATTTCCAGTATTTTGCAAACTTATAAATAATTGTTTAAAATCAATATTTTTCGTGCTATCAAACTGAGCACTTTCCAGTTGATTAAATCTTTCTGCTAAGGAGAAAGCTGTTAAATAAAGTGTGAGAGCTTCTTTGGTGACCTTTTCCATATCCGTTTCAGCTGTTTTACGTGTATTTAAAACAGCATAAGCAAAGGTTTCTGGATCTAAACTAATTTTTTTCATACGTGAAGTTCCTTTCCTGTTTTCTTTTTCATTTTTGCTTGATAGCCAACTGCGTTTCGGCCCCATAGTTTTTCTTGATCCCAGCCAGTCAATTGCTTCATTGTTGCAGCTGTTTGCTCATCCATGACATGATGGGCATCTTTCTTATATTCATCCACTTCATGAAGCAATAATGCATGTGATTCTTTGGTTAAACGGAAACGGTAAGAAGCGATCATACCAATGATTAGGAAGAAAAAGACGCCAACGCCCATGATCGTCACAATCATATGGACCGATAGAGGTGCTTGAACGGTCGCTTTTGCCACAAAACCAGAATGATCCAAGATGACACCGACCAAGAAAACAGCAAATGCTTGTGTTGCTTTACGGGTAAAGGTCATAACACCTGCAAAAATTCCTTCGCGGCGTTGACCAGTAACAAGCTCATCAACATCAGGAATAAAACTATAAATGTTCCAAGGAATATAAGCCAAGGCACCACGACCGATACCGCTGACAAAGCCAGAAAGGACTAATAACCACATTTGATTGGCACCAGGAATTAAATAGGCACAGACAAAGCCAATAACACCAATCCCAAATAGAACAACTGAAAAACGATAGATCGATGCAGGGTTAAATCTTGCGATGGTAAAGATTCCCATCAAGACACCCAGAATACAAGCAATTGAAATGACACTCAAAACATTGGAAGCAACAATTGCAGTATAAGCAAGGGCAAAAACGATAAAGTACGTAAAGACTTGAGAGAAAATATCTTGGGAGATATAACAGCCCAAGTACATCATAATATGAATCCGAAAGGCTTTAATTTTAAAGGTTGAAAACAAATCAGTATAAATTTTATGAAATTTGTCGGCAGACGATAATTTTTTGACAGGCTTCCCGTCATCATTTGCCAGATCAATTGCTTCAATTTCATTTAGCGGACGTTCCCAAGTGAAAATGTATAAGAAAATTAAAATAACAACAAATACGACAGCGAAAATCCCAGCTGCGTATAAGAATGAAACGGGATTATCTTTGCCTAAAACGGCAATTAAGCGACCGGGAATAAAGGCAGCAAAGAAAGCAGAAACTTGACCACAGAAAAGGCGCATTCCTGAAAAGATCGAGCGCTTTTTATAATCTTGTGTCATTTCAGAGGCTAAGGTTTCATAGGGAACTAATACCATTGTATAAATAACATCAAAAGTAACGTAAGTAAGCAAATAATAAATAAATGTATGGCCACTGACCCAAAAAAGCGTATAGCTTAGAACTAAAGGGATTCCCAAAAGAATAAAGAATTTACGTCGACCAAAACGCTTTCCTAATCTTGTTTTATGGAAATTATCTGTAATAACACCCATCAATGGGCTTGCGACTGCATCAACAACCCGGGCACTTGCAAAAATCAGCGCACCTTCAGTTGCGGTTAAGCCACAAAAAGTGGTATAGAAAAATAACAGCCAAGCACTTGTTAAAGCGGTAGAACCAGCACCTAGGAAATCAACCATTCCATAGGAAAAATAGTTGTACCATTTTACATCACGTTTACTACTCATTATCGTACACTCCTCATATTTTTTAATTCTTCCGGAAGGTTTGTTCGATTTTATCTGGCCATTTTTTTAGCGCTTTCATTCAAACGCTTTCATAAAGCAACCATAAAACTGCTTTATGACGAAATTATAACAAGCCTTTTGAAACAAAAAAATAGCTAATGTTGCTCAATTGCTGCCAAAAATTGCACTGTTTTTACGAAAAACTTTACCTGAGTAGCAAAAATAGGGATAATAGAGGTAGAAAATGAAAAAAGATAGAGGCTAGAAAAATGGATAAAAATGAATTGTTCCATTCTTCACATGTGAATACAATGGTATCAGATCAATATGAAGTTTTCCACGTTAAAGATGTTGTAAGTCAAAAAAAGACGATCTATCATTACCATGATTTTTATGAAGTGCATTGTACAATGAAAGGGATTGCAACTTTTTTTCTGGATGGGCGCCAATTTGACATTGAACCGGGAACGGTTTTATTGATCCACTATAATGATTTGCATCGAATTATTAAACAAAGTACGACCGAATTTGAGCGGGTTTATATATTTATCACACCCGAATTTTTAAAGAGTCGTTCAACGAAAACCACGAATTTAGAAGAATGCTTTCAGTCAGTCGGTACACGCAAGAGCAAAGTTTTGAAAACGGATTCTTTAAAACTGAACACCTTTTTAGCGGCGCTGGATCGGCAGCCAAATCCAGAAGAGTATGGAACCGATGTTCAAATGGAGCAACAGCTAATTGAATTTATGATCTATTTGAATCAGCTGGTATTAAATGAGGAGCATGAGAGTAAACCCAATCAGATAGTCGAGAATGAACGGATTGAAGAAATGATTGCCTACATTTCCACTCATTTGGATCAACCTTTAACGTTAGAAGAAATGGAAAAAAAGTTTTACGTTAGCAAATATTATGTTACTCGAGAATTCAAAAAGCATACAGGTTTTACCTTTCATCAGTTTGTTTTAAAAAAGAAACTCTTGTATTCGAAACAATTACTAAAGGAATATCAAAATTCCAGTGAAATATTTCGTAAATGCGGCTTCAAATCGTATCCACATTTTTTAAAATGCTTTAAACGTGAATTTGAAATGACGCCAAAAGAATTTTTAGAGCGTAAAAAAATCAATCAAACTATTTATTTTAATCATTTTGAAGAAAAATCACCAGAAAAGAGGAGATAAGATGTTAACAATTGGTGTCCGAGGACATGATGTTGCGACGGATGTTTCTTTGGAAACGTTAGCAGAAGCAATTGAAAAAACTGAAATAAACTATATTCAATTTGCGTTAGGAATTTCTATGCCAGAGTTCGCGAGTGAAGCGGTGATTTCACCAGGGTTAGGGAGCCAAATCAAGCAAATTTTTGAAAATAAAGCGATTACGATTGCGATTTTGAGCTGTTATATTAATCTGATTCATCCCGATGAAGAAATACGGCAGCAGCTGCTAAACAAATTCAAGGCATATATTCGGAATGCGTCAACTTTTGGTGCGAAAATTGTCGCCACGGAAACCGGCGGAGTCGATGCTGAAATTCACTATACAGAAAAAAATTATACAGAGGAAGCCTATCAAAAGGTGCTTTCTTCGGTAAAACAATTAACGGCAGAAGCAGAAAAAAATGGAATTATTATTGGAATTGAGCCGGGAATTAATCACCCAATCCATAGCTTGGAACTAACGGAGCGCTTACTGAAGGAAGCGGATTCGTCCAATATGGGCATTATTTTAGATCCAACTAACCTCATTCGCTGGAATACTTTCGAACACTATAATGAAATTTTAGCAGAAGCGTTCCAGCGTTTTGGCAAACGCATTGTGGCGCTGCATGTAAAAGATTTTATTGTGCAAGACAAACGGATCATCCCAGCTGCAATTGGCACCGGAAAATTAAACGTACGTGATACAATTCAACAACTAGAAGGCTTAAAACCGGGAATTTTCACTATTTTTGAAGAAACTCAAGGCTCTCAAATTGAATCAGCCTATCAATTGGTAAAGAAAGCGCTAGGGAACCAAAAATAAAATGCAATTCCTTAAATAAGCACGTGTGCTGCTGTTCGAGCGGCACACGTGTTTTTTTGTGCGGCAACGGGACGTAAACATATGGAAGGAGAAATGTATTATGTTTCGTAAAATGGAACATGTTACAGAGCGATCTGCTTGATTTTCTAATGGCGTAGAAGTCTATTCAGCATAGAGACAAAGGCCTATGATAGAAATGTAAGCGATATCGAGTAGCTACCGATAAATTTAAAAATAGGGGAGCATCTTTATGAGAAAAGATTATATTGATACAAAAGAGTACACAAAAGAGGAATTACTTTATTTGGTTGATTTGGGCTTGAAATTAAAAGAAGCAATTCGCAATGGCCATTATCCTGCGCTGCTAAAAAATAAAAGTCTGGGCATGATCTTTGAGCAATCATCCACACGGACACGCGTTTCTTTTGAAACGGCAATGACGCAATTAGGTGGACATGCTGAATATTTAGCGCCGGGTCAAATTCAATTAGGTGGGCATGAATCAGTGGGGGATACGGCTCGAGTTTTATCCCAATTAGTGGATATTTTAATGGCGCGTGTAGAACGGCATCATACGGTGACTGAATTAGCAGAAAACGCAACAATCCCAGTAATTAATGCGATGTCAGACTACAATCATCCAACGCAGGAACTAGGCGATATTACCACGATGAGCGAACATTTGCCAGCCGGTAAAAAATTAACTGATTGCAAAGTAGTGTTTGTAGGAGATGCAACGCAGGTTTGTGCGTCATTATTGTTTGTTACGACAAAATTAGGCATGGATTTTGTTCAATATGGACCAAAAGGGTTTCAATTACGTGAGGAACATCTTAAAATTGCCGCAGAAAATTGCCGTTTATCTGGAGGAACTTTCTTGATTACCGAAGACGAAGATGAAGCACTAAAGGACGCTGACTTTGTCTACACAGATGTGTGGTATGGGTTGTATGAAGCCGAGTTATCAGAAGCCGAAAGAATGAAAACTTTTTATCCAAAATACCAAGTGGATGCAGCCATGATGAAAAAAGCGTCTCCCGCTGCGAAGTTTATGCACTGTTTGCCTGCTACAAGAGGCGAAGAAGTCACGGACGAAGTTCTCGATGCTGACTATTCCATTGTAATAGAGGAAGCAGGGAATCGCTTAACCTCGATTCGGGCTTTGTTGGTTTATTTATTAGCGCCCTCTTGTCGCTACGCAAGCCAAACGGTTGCCGCAAAATATGATGCTGAATTTGAGTTAATGATCCACAATCGTCCCGTATCTAAATAAGAGTGTAATTGGAGAAAAGGTGCAAAATACTTTTTCGCTGATCCTCTACTGAAGGAGTAGAGTTTAATGGGAGAAAAAAAGAAGTTTAAATTATTTGATGCTGTACTAATGGCAGTCTGTGTGGTGCTGGTTGTAGAATCAGCGGCACCCGCTGCGGCAATCGGGCCTTCACAGTTTTTTTGGTGGATTCTTTTACTGTTGTTGTTTTTCATTCCTTATGGATTTATTTCCGCCGAGTTAGGAACGACTTACGATGATGAAGGAGGCATTTATGATTGGGTAAAAAAAGCGTTTGGTAAAAAATGGGGTGGTAGAGTTGCCTGGTTTTATTGGGTTAATTATCCAATTTGGATGGCAAGCTTGGCGGTTCTGTTTGTTGAAGTGATTGAGCAAATTACACCATTAAAATTTTCTACCCCGATTACGATTTTGATTCAGTTAGCATTTACCTGGATTATTTGTACAATTAGTCTTTTTCCAGTTAGTGACAGTAAATGGATTTTAAATATAGCCGCGATTTGCAAAGTGCTAATTATGTTGAGCTTGGGCGCAATCGGTATTTATCATGCGGCGGTTTATGGAATTGCTAATGATTTTTCGATTCCTAACTTATTGCCTCATTTTGATTTAAATAGTCTTTCTTTTATGTCCGTAATTTTGTTTAATTTTTTAGGCTTTGAAGTTGTGACCTCTCTTGCAAGTGATATGGAAAACCCGAAAAAGCAAATTCCACAAGCACTCATCTATGGCGGCTTATTGATTACCTTTTTCTATTTAATCGCAGCATTTGGGATGGGTGTTGCAATTCCGACCGATCAATTGTCAACTTCAAGTGGTCTGGTGGATAGTTTTATTACGTTAATAGGCGGCGTGAATCCGTTTGTGATTTTTATTGGGGTCTTGTTCTTATTTACTTTGGTCGCTAATTTAATTTCATGGGCGCTTGGGGTAAATTATGTAGCAATGTATGCAGCGCAACACAATGATTTGCCAGCTGTTTTTGGTACTCAAAATAAGAAAACAAAGATGCCGGTTGGTGCAAGTATAATTAACGGAATTGTGGCATCTGTCTTGATTGTAGGGGCGCCTTTAATTCCCAATAAAGATATCTTTTGGGCCTTTTTCGCATTGAATGTGGTGGCGTTATTGTTCTCTTATATCATGATGTTTCCAGCATTTTTAAAATTAAGGAAAATTGATCCAGATCGTGAACGTCCGTTTAAAGTTAAAGCAAGTCCACTTGTTTTAACGTTAATGACCTATGTTCCGATGGTGCTTTTAATTATCACCTTGATTTTTTCAGTCGTGCCAATGAATAAAGAAGAGGTGAGTGGCAAAGCGCCTATCTTAATCGGAACGATTTTTGCTTTTATTGTCGGTGAAATATGTATGCGCTATGCGCAAAAAAAGAAAAAATATCCGAGTGAGGAGAAATAGCAAATGAAAACAATAGATAGTTTACCCAAACAAGATGGCTTTAGAATGCCCGGCGAATTTGCCGAACACCGAGGTTGCTACATTCTTTGGCCGGAACGTCCTGATAATTGGCGAATGGGTGGTAAGCCAGCACAGGCTACTTTTGTAGAAGTCGCGACAGCAATTGCCGAGTTTGAACCTGTGACAGTTGCAGTAAGTCCGAGTCAATTTAGTAATGCACGTCAGTTATTACCTGATTATATTCGCGTAGTTGAAATGGACAACGATGACGCCTGGATTCGCGATTGTGGACCGACTTACGTTGTGAATGATCGTGGGGAAATTCGAGGAATAGATTGGACGTTTAACGCATGGGGTGGTTTAGTTGATGGACTGTATTTTCCTTGGGATAAAGACGATCAAATTGCACAAAAAGTTTGTGAAATCGAACGGACAGATCGCTATCGTTTGGATAATTTTGTGTTAGAAGGCGGCTCGATTCACGTAGATGGTGAAGGAACTTTAGTTGTGACTGAAGAGTGTCTTTTGTCAGAAGGACGGAATCCTCAACTTTCAAAAGCTCAAATTGAAAAAGTCTTAAAAGAATATTTAAACGTCGAAAAAGTCATTTGGTTAAAACGCGGCATTTATTTAGATGAAACCAACGGACACGTGGACAATATTTTCAATTTCGTCGCACCCGGCGTTTGTGTTTTAGCGTGGACCGATGATCAATCCGATCCGCAATACGAAATTTCAAAAGAATGTTTTGATATCTTGAGTCAAGCAACAGATGCTAAGGGCCGAAAACTGGAAATTCATAAATTGGTTGTGCCAAGTCCAATCCTGATTACTGAAGAAGAAAGCCAAGGTGTTGATGCGGTAGAGGGCACATTGCCACGGTTACCTGGTGATCGGTTGGCGGCGAGCTATGCCAATTATTATACAGCAAATGGTGGAGTGGTTTTTCCGTTATTTGGAGATCCCATGGATGATAAAGCGCGAGAAACTCTTCAAGCTCTCTATCCAGATCGTAAGGTTGTGGGCGTTCCAGCACGTGAAGTCTTGTTAGGTGGCGGAAATATTCACTGTATTACCCAACAAATTCCTAAATAATTTAGTTAATGAAAGTGAAGTGAGTAAAAATGAGTGGTCGAAAAATAGTGATTGCTTTAGGCGGCAATGCCATTTTATCAGGGGATGCCAGTGCAAAAGCGCAACGAGCAGCGGTCGAAGCAACAGCAAATCAGTTAGTGAAACTAGTCGCGAAGGGAGATCGCTTGATTATTTCTCACGGAAATGGTCCACAAGTCGGTAATTTGTATTTACAACAAGAAGCAGCTGCTAGCTTGAAAAATCCAGCAATGCCATTAGACACATGTGTCGCGATGACCCAAGGTAGTATCGGTTATTGGTTGGAAAATGCGCTGTTAAAAGCTTTGAAGGCCAATCAGCTTGAAAAAGAAGTCGCAGTAATTATGAGTCAAGTACTGGTTGATTCAGCAGATCCGGCGTTTCAAACGCCGACAAAACCAATTGGTCCTTTTCTGACACAAGCAGAAGCAAAAGTGGAAATGGCTCATTCTGATACACAATTTATCGAAGATGCTGGGCGAGGCTGGCGTAAAGTCGTCCCCAGTCCAAAACCAATTAGCATTCGGGAACATCGGGTCATCAATGCTCTAGTGGAACAGGATATCATTACCGTTGCAGTTGGCGGTGGCGGTATTCCTGTGATTGCGGATGGACTTGTCGGTGTTGAAGCGGTTGTTGATAAAGACTTTGCTTCCGAAAAATTAGCAGAGCTGGTGGATGCAGATTTACTCGTAATTTTAACCGGTGTTCAGAATGTCTATCTTAACTATGGGCAAGACAATCAAGTCAAGCTTGAGCAGGTAACTATTCAGGAATTGGAACAGCATATTCAGGGAAATCAGTTTGCAAAAGGCAGTATGTTGCCAAAGATTGAAGCTGCAATTGAGTATGTTAAAGCAAAGCCAAAACGAAAAGCGATTATCACTTCTTTAGAAAATATTGCTAATCTTGTAAATGGCGAAACAGGTACGGTGATTGTGGCTTAAAAAGCTTGAACACTACTGTAAGAGTATATTGTTTGATTGAGCGAGCGTGAAACAAGACTTTTTGGTTTTGTTCTGCGCTCTGTTTCTTTTAAAATTTTCTGTAAAATTAGCTACTGAAAAGAGTATAATAAAAGTGTCGTTGCGTAAAAAGGAGAAGTTGAATGAAACTGAAAGAAAGTACACCAAAAAAAGATCGCTTTCGCTTAATTGCTGAATTTTCGGAAAATCAAGCCTGCTACATGATTTGGCCGGAACGTTCTGATAATTGGCGAGGTGGGGGCAAGCTTGCACAAGGCGTCTATGCAAAAGTTGCTGAAGCTATTCATCGTTTTGAACCCGTCGTCATGCTGGTATCAAAAAACCAATACAAAAATGCGCGTAAGAAGCTATCACCGACCATTAAAGTGATTGAAATGAGCAATAATGATGCGTGGATTCGCGATTTTGGTCCGCTCTTTGTTCAAAATGAACAAGGCGTAATTAGAGGAGTTGATTTTCGCTTTAACGCGTGGGGTGGCTTACTTGATGGACTCTATTTTCCATGGGATCAAGATGATTTAATCGCAGAAAAAGTCTGTGAGATTGAAGGCATCGATTATTACAAAATTGCCAAATTTATTTTAGAAGGCTGTTCAATTCATACCGATGGAGAAGGAACACTCATTACAACGGAAGAATGCTTACTTTCAGAAGGGCGCAATCCAGACTATAGTCAAAAAGAAATTGAAGCGGTATTGACGGAGTATTGCAACGTGGAAAAAATCATTTGGCTCAAACAAGGAATCTATTTTGATGAAACGAACGGTCATGTGGATAATATATTAAATTTTGTGCGTCCTGGCGTGATTGTGCTTACTTGGACGGATGATCCAGAGGATTTATTGTATAAAATTTGTCGAGAATGGGAACAGGTTTTGTCCACGACAACCGATGCCCAAGGTCGAACGTTAGAAATTCATAAACTGGCGTATCCTGATTCGGTTTTTATTACAAAAGAAGAAAGCGAAGCAATTGATATGGCGCACGGAACCTATCCCCGACTAGTAGGAGATCGTTTATCCGCAACTTATGTGAATTATTATACGGCGAAAGGCGCCATTATTTTCCCGACATTTGATAATCCCAATGACAAGAAAGCAAAAGAAAAGCTGCAAGCACTTTACCCAGAAAAGGAAATTATTGGCATTGAAGCGCGAGAAATTGTGCTGGGTGGCGGCAACATTCATTGCATTACACAAGGAATCCCTAAAAATAAAAAAGTGCGGGAACAAGCTACTTAAAAAGGAGATTTATGAATGGATTTTTTTGAAATTTCAAGTAAGTACATGAGTTCATTGTCCAAAAGTGAAAAAGTCCTGTTTAATTATGTTGTCAAAAACATGGATCAGTTGAAGAACAAAAGTATTAGAGAGACTTCGGATGCTTGCTTTGTCTCGACGACAACTTTTTTGCGCTTTGTCCGAAAAATTGGCTATGCAGGATACAGTGAATTCACGACGGTTTTGAAATTTACAGTGAAAGCAAAGCCCAAAAGCAATCAAGCTTCATTTGTTGTGGATCAAAAAAAATACCGCGAAGAATATTTGAAAAATCTCATCGAATCGGTTCGTGTCATGGAATTAGAAAAAATTGAGACCATCTGTCACGAGCTGCGGAAGGAGTCACGTATTGTTTTTTTTGCAAAAGGAATGAATAAGCAGGTTGCGAGCTATGCCCAATATATTTACACGATTAGTGGTTTTGAGGTCGTTTTTCCAGAAGATTATTTGCTGCGACAATCTGTTGCAATGCATCTAAAAGAGGATGATTTGATCTTTTTTATTACGTATTCTGGAGATGATGTAGAGTTAATCAAAATTGTCGAAAAAATTCACGCGAAAAAAAACAATTGCAACCGGATTATTTCGATTACTGGTGCGGATAATAATCCCATTCAAAATTTAAGTGACGTCAATTTGTATATTTTTACCGATGAAATTGAAAAAAATAATGTCAATATTGCCTCACGAATTAGTAGCATTATTTTAATGGAATTGATTTTGTATCAATATTTTGAAATCAATCAGGAATAAACAGAGCGTTGGACCGCAATACCGATAAGAGGGAAGGCTTTGAGCAACAGATTCAAGGCCTTTTTTGTGTTTCAAAATTAAGCAAGGTTCAGTAACTTTCGCCCCAGTAGTTCAATGATGTACATTACCGGTAGTTGAGTAGTAATATCAATATCATTAGTCTTTTGGTAAGGAACATAATATGGAAGGACAAAATCAGAAATTTTAGCCAAGGTAGAATCGGCATAATTCGTGATACTGAGCACGGTGCACTCACTTGTCCGTAAAGATTCGATAATTCGGATCGTATTGTCAATTTCACCTGAAACAGAAAGCACCACAATGGCTGCTCCTGGAAATATTTTCCCTTGTAAATGGAAATAAGGATCATCAATCACGAGGTTCAGCTTGTTACTACCAGAGAAAAAATGAGAAGCATAATGACATAAGCCGCTGGAAGAACCAAAACCTAACCAAATAATGCCAGAGGAACGCAATAATAAGTCAGCAGCTTGACTAATTTTTTCGTGGAATTCAGCTGTTTCATATTTTTTTAATGAGCTTTGTAAGTTATCGCTTTGCTCGGCCATTTTTGCCGGTTTACTTGTTTCCAAAAAATACTTATAGCGAACTTTGAATTCGGAATAGCCGCTAAAGCCCATTGTGCGACAGAAGCGCAGAATTGTGGTGGTTGAAACATGTGTTTTTTTCGCAAGTTCTTTAATCGGCATGTGTAAGACTTCTTTTGGGTGTTCAATTACATAGTTGTAAATAATGATTTCGAGCTCATTGAGATTGTAGATATTTTCATAAGTAAACATGAAATCTTCCTTTCAGAGCGTGCATTTTTTTTGAAGTAATAAATTACTATCCGTGCGGAAACGGTTTGAATGTAAGTGCTTTTATTATAACATAGAGGAAAAGAAAGGAAGTGTCAGAATGAAAAACAAACTCTCTTCATTTATGAACGACAAAGCTGTTCCAGTTGCTTTAAAATTTGTTAACCTGAAAGCGATTGTCGCGCTTAAAGAAGGAATCTTATTTACCTTACCTATGTTAATGATTGGTTCAATTTTCTTACTATTAGGAAGCTTTCCTTATCAGCCAATCGTTGATTTTATCCAAGCAATGGGATGGACGGAAGCCTTTAACCAAGTCAATGGCGCCACCTTTTCAATTATTTCTCTGATTGCTGTTGTGGGTGTGGCTTACTCTTATGCCAAAAATGAAAATGTCGAACCCTTATCAGCTGGTGTTATTGGGTTGGTCATGTTTTTGATCACCATCAATAGCTATACCAAAAGTGAAAGCGGCGATACTGTAACTGGAATTATACCGAAGGACTGGACGGCTGGTCAAGGGATGATCACTGCAATTATGATTGGATTGATTGCCGGTGCGGTTTATAGCCTATTTATCAAAAAGGGAATTACGATCAAAATGCCAGCAGGAGTTCCTTCTGGTGTGGCGAATTCATTTGCTGCATTGGTTCCCGGTGCAGTATTAATTACGGGATCTGTGATTGTTTTCCAAGTATTCAAACAGTTCCATACGACGTTTGTTGAATTCATTTATACCTTAATTCAAACACCATTGCAAGGGTTGACCGATTCATTATGGGGTGTGATTCTCTACTGTACAATCGCCACCATTTTTTGGTGGTTCGGTGTTCATGGCGGTTCGATTGTGACCGGCATTATGTTACCTGTTTTACTCTCTAATATTACAGAAAATCAAGCGATTGTCGATAGTGGTAAAGCTTTGACGATTGCGAATGGCGCCCATATTGTGACCGATCAGTTCACCGCTGTTTTTATTAATTTAACAGGTACTGGTGTGACATTAGGTTTGGTCTTATATATGACATTCTTTGCACGATCAAAACAATTTAAAGAATTGGGAAAATTAGCAATTGTGCCGTCTTTTTTCAATATTAATGAACCGGTTATTTTTGGAACACCAATTGTCATGAACCCATTTTTATTAGTACCTTTTGTGGTGACCCCAACTATCGTCGGAGTGTTAATGTATCTTGGTATTTATTCTGGACTGATTCCACCCTTTAGCGGAGTGACAGTTCCTTGGACGACACCGCCGATTATTTCAGGCTTGCTTTTGGGTGGTTGGCGAACAGCGCTCGGGCAAGTGTTTATTCTACTTATTTCTTTTGGTATTTACTTCCCCTTTGCGCGAAAAGCAGATTTGATTAATTTAAAAAATGAAGAGGAGGCCATTTGATGGAGTACAAACAAACCAAAAAATTTCCTGATGACTTTTTCTGGGGTGGTTCAACCTCTGCCTATCAAGTAGAAGGTGCGTATGCTGAAGATGGAAAAGGGCTTTCTGTTCAAGATACGAAAAAGGTGACTGATAGTACGACAGATTTTAAAGTCGCGAGTGATCACTACCATCATTACAAGGAAGACATTGCGCTATTTGCAGAAATGGGCTTTAAAGCATACCGCTTTTCCATTGCTTGGACGCGAATCATTCCCGATGGAGATGGGGAAGTGAATCCAAAAGGTATTGAATTTTATCAAAAATTGATTGATGAATGTCGCGCAAATCAGATTGAACCAATTGTTACAATGTTCCATTTTGATTTACCAGATGCGCTACAAAAAAAAGGTGGCTGGAGTAATAAAGAAGTGGCCAACGCGTTTGTTCGTTATGCAGAAGTTTTGTTTACATCCTTTGGTGATCAAGTCAACTATTGGCTCACAATCAATGAACAAAACATGATGATTCTGCATGGTGCAGCCATTGGAACCACCAATTCAAAAGCCACAAATGTGAAGAAGGATCTCTACCAACAAAATCATTATATGCTCGTTGCACAAGCGAAAGTCATGAAGCTATGTCATGAAATGTGTCCCAACGCGAAGATTGGCCCAGCACCAAATATTTCGGAGGTGTATCCCGCGACAGCAGATCCCAAAGATTTTATTGCGGCCCAAAATTTGAATGCAATTCGTAACTGGTTGTACTTAGATATTGCTGTATATGGTCGGTATAATCCCATTGCTTGGTCTTATTTGGAGGATCGAGACTTATTGCCGGAAATAGAAGAGGGAGATATGGAGATTCTTAAAGAGGCAAAACCAGATTTTATTGCGTTTAATTATTATAATACCTCGACAGCAGCGTACAGTTCTTTAGATGATCAAGTTGTGGGACCAACGGATGGAGATCAGCAAATCGAGCTAGGTGAAAAGGGTGTGTATAAAGCTGTGTATAATCCATATTTAAAACGAACAAACTTTAACTGGGAAATTGATCCGGTTGGTTTTCGTGCTACTTTACGTAGTGTATATGAGCGCTATGCGCTGCCGATTATTATCACAGAAGATGGTTTAGGTGAATTTGACCAATTAGAAGCAGATGGAACAGTCAATGATCACTACCGAATTGATTATTTGCGTGATGAAATACGCGAAATGAAACATGCGATTGCGGATGGAGTTAAGGTTTTCGGCTTTTGCCCTTGGTCGGCCATTGACTTGGTCAGCACTCATTCTGGTGTTAAAAAACGCTATGGATTTGTCTATGTCGATCGTGATGAATTTGATTTAAAAGAATTGAAACGAATTCGAAAAAATAGCTTTTTCTGGTACCAACAAGTCATCAATAGTAATGGAGAAAATTTATGAAAATAAAAAATGAAGTCATGTTGATTACCTATGCAGATAGCTTAGGCACAAATTTGAAGGAGCTTGATACGGTATTGCAGACTTATTTAGAGGAAGTAATTGGAGGCATTCATTTGCTGCCATTTTTCCCTTCCACAGGAGATCGCGGCTTTGCACCTAGTGATTATACGACTGTTGCTGCTAATTTTGGCACCTGGGAAGAGATCGAAGCATTAGGTCAGCGCTACTATTTGATGTTTGATTTCATGATTAATCATATTTCCAGAGGCTCGGTTTTCTTTCAAGATTTTAAAGAAAAACACAATGAATCTGTTTATAAAGATCTGTTTATTCGTATTCACGAATTTTTTCCGCAAGGACGACCAACAGCGCAAGATATTGATCGGATTTATAAACGAAAAGAAAAAGCGCCTTTCCAACAAATTCAATTTGCAGACGGAGAAAGTGAAGAGGTTTGGAATACGTTTGGCGAAGAGCAAATTGATTTAGATGTGACCAAAGAGAT
>JAATGB010000149.1 GCA_015654945.1 Lactobacillales bacterium
TTGACTGCGTATTAAATGCAAAAATGTGGTTTTCAGTTTCATTTCATTCGCTCCTTCCCCCTTTTTTGGTATAATAAAAAAGGATAAAGCTTAAGCAGAAAAAAGTGAAAGCAGGAAAATAGTAAATGGATAATCAAGAGATATTTGAAAAAATTGCGGCGACCTACGACTCAGAAGAGCGTCAAAAAGTAAATGAACAAATCGTTAAGGAAATAAACAAAAATCTAGAAGCAGTGGATTCTAAAGGGACTTTGCTTGATTTTGGCTGTGGTACGGGTGAGATTGGTTTGAAGTTTCTGGAGCAGTTTACAAACGTTCTTTTTTTGGATGCTTCAAAAAATATGCTCGCGATCGTCGAAGCTAAATTAGCGGCTTTATCAAGTAAAAAGGGACAAACCCTGTTAGCAGATGGTAGAAGTGGCGACAGCGAGTTAGCTGATTGTATTATCGTTTCACAAGTCTTACTACACATTGTCGATACAGAAGAAATCCTTAGACATTTGGCGCGTATGCTGAAAGAGCAGGGAACCTTGCTGATCGTAGATTATGATAAAAACCCAGACGTTCATTCGGATAAAATTCATAATGGATTTGACCAGCAGGAATTAGCGAAGTGTTTAAAAAAAATTGGCTTTTCTACGGTTGTTTCGCATAATTTTTATCAACAAGATCAGTTGTTAATGGGTAAACCAGCAACACTTTTTATAATGAAGGCACACAAGTAAGGCAAAAATTGAATGAGACTGTAATGCGTAACCAAAAAATGTTTCTCTTGTGGCGGTGTTTTCGAAGCGAGAAAGTCCTTTTTCTATACGGTTACAACTAACGTAGCAGGACGGATTGACTTTTCTACATTAATGGTGTAAAAAGTGAGTAGTAGCAGCTGTGCAACGTTCCGTTGCATTTTGGACAGGGCAAAAAGAAACACGTGCAACAAATTTGTGCAGGAGTAGAACTGGACAGAAAGAATTTGGGTGAAGTATAGTGACAATAGCAGTCGGAGAAAAACTAAAAGAGTTGCGAATGAATCAGAAAATTTCGCAACAAGAACTGGCGGATTATCTGAAAGTCTCGCGGCAAACTGTTTCAAAGTGGGAGCTGGGGAAAAGTATTCCTGATTTGGAATCGCTCACATTATTGGCGGATTATTTTGAGATTAGTTTGGATGTGCTCGTCGGACGAAAGAAGATCGGTTTTTTTAGTGAACTGTTTTCAAATAATCACCGAAAGAAGGTATCAGATATGACAAAGGGATCAATTGTTCCACAAACTGGCTTGTATAGCATGTATTTGAACGATTTGCGCTCGCTCTTTTCAGCAGGTCAAAGAGTGGCGACTTATCTTCAGATTGGGGCAACGATTTTTCCAAAAGCCACTTTTCCAAACCTTATGGGTTGCCCAACTTGTCTGTGTTCCATTGAGGCGGGTGAGTTTAAAATTCAGCAAATTACCAAGATGATCGTCTTCATAAATGTTTCTGACAAACAACTGATTGCTTCTTTTCCGCTCACTGATATTAAACGAGTCAAGCTAAGTTTTGGTAAGTCAATTCGTGTTTTAGGCGGCAGTTTTATGACATTTTTAGATATTGAAACGACAACACAAACCTATTTTTTGTGGATGGAATCTTTAAATGTGGCGCATTATCTGTGGCATTCAAAGGTATTTGGCGGTGTGAAGGTCGATCTGGAAAAAAAATATGAGCGAGCTTTAAATGTGGAAACAGAGGAAGAAGCAGCGGATGCGCTTCGCCAACTTGCAGCTGAAATTCCCATTTTTTACAGATAAGTGAAGTGTCAGCTTTGATTTACACAAACTAATGGCTGCGAAAATGAAAGGCTTAGTCCTTGTTCATTCTGTTAGCTGTCAGTTCCAAAATAAGTGAGTTTACTCATAATGGAGGTGCATAGATGAAAATTAGATTGAAAGATATTGCCAAATTAGCGAATGTATCAGAAACAACTGTATCTTTGGTTTTAAATGATAAGCCTTGCCGAGTTTCGGCGGAAAAAAAGGCGGAAATTAGGGAGCTAGCCAAGCAATTGAATTATATTCCGAATATGATGGCCACTGCTTTGGCCAAAAAAAAGTCGAAAATCATTGGCATTATTGTGCCTGATATCGAAAATCCCTTTTTCTCAACTCTTTCCAAAGCTATCTCACAGGAACTATATCAGCAGAATTACTTTACCATTTTAGAAAACTCCAATAATCATTTTGAAATGGAGCTGGCATTGATTGATCAATTGGTTAACCTAGGAGTGGATGGTTTATTTATTTCTTTGTCGACCGAATCGTATACGTACCGAAAAGAAATGGTTGCGAAGCTTTCAGACTTACCAATTCCTTTTGTTTTGCTCGATCGTACCTATAAAAAACTGGTGGCTGATCAAATTTCTTTTGACAACCAGCTAGGCGGACAGCTCGCAACGGATGCTTTACTTCAAAAAGGGCATCGTGAAATTGGCTTTATTATGGATAACCAACAATTAGAAAATATTGAAGAACGGTTAAACGGCTACAAGAAGGCACTAAATGAAAGTCAATTCTCTGCTCTAAAGCCACATATATTTCAAACACCATTTTCTTTTGAAGGTGGCTATCAAATTGCCGAAAAGGTTTTTAAGCAGCGTGAAATCACGGCTGTTGTCGTTGCAAATGATATGTTGCTGTTTGGCTTTCTAAAAAGAGCAAGTGAACTGTCGATCAGGATACCAGAAAAGATCTCTGTAGTAGGGTATGATTATTCTCTTTTTTCGAAAATGTATCCGATCGCAATTACATCTGTTGTTCAAAACATTGAAGAATTAGCAAAAGCAGCGTGTAAATTATTGCACAAAAGGCTATCTCAAAAGGAAGTGCAGGCTAGTGCGCTTAAATTGCGGCCTGAGTTAATTTTAGGGGAATCAATAAAAGTATTGACACCGCTTTCATAATAAGGTATATTTTAAATGAAAATAAGTTGATTTTAAATGTGCTTTATTTTTTTTTTGCTAATGATAAAGCGCTTTATCAGAAAGAAAGAGAGGAATGATACATTATGACAAATCAACAAGTCATTATCGACACAGATCCGGGGATTGATGATGCAATTGCGTTAGCATTAGCACTCTATTCAAAGGAGCTAACGATTCCTTTGATTACGACGGTTTCCGGAAATGTAAGTCTTGAAAAGGTAACAGAAAATGCACTGAAGTTAGTCACCTTTTATCAGCAGCAAATTCCTGTTGCCAAAGGAGCAGGACAACCCTTGATGAGAGCGGCGAAAGATGCAAGCGATGTTCACGGAGCTTCGGGAATGGAAGGCTATGATTTCCCCGCAGTGAACCACGGGCTTTTACTGGCAAATCATGCGGTGGTTGAAATGGCGCGTGTCTTAGCAGCTAGTCAGGAAAAAATGACGATCTGTGCGATTGGTCCACTTACCAATGTCGCTTTATTGATTCGAATGTTTCCTGAATTAATCGAGAAAGTTGGAGAAATTGTTTTAATGGGCGGTGCACTCGGTAGAGGAAATTTTGGCGTATTGTCTGAATTTAATATTGCGGTCGATCCAGAAGCAGCAAAAATTGTGTTTGAAGCAGACTTAAACTTGGTAATGGTTCCATTAGATGTGGGTTTAAAGGCATTAGTTTATCCGGAAGATAGTGAAAAAATTAAGACGATGAACCCTGTCGGAAATATGATGTATCATTTATTCAAAAAATACCGTGGCGGCAGCTTTGCAACGGGTTTGAAAATGTATGATAGCTGTGCGGTGGCCTACTTGCTTAAACCAGAGATGTTTACCGTACAAGAAGTCTACGTGGGGATTGAAACAGCTGGGGAATTGACTGCTGGGGCAACCATTGTCGATTTAAATAAGAAGCTTGGCAAAAAGGCGAATTGTCGTGTGTGTACGGACCTTAACGAAGTGGAATTTAAAAAATGGTTCTTAACGAATATTGAAAAGTGTAATTAAACGAATAAAGGAGGTTGTCCAATGATTGAAGCGGTTTTAGTTTTGGTTGTTTTAGGAATTGTGGGTTATTTGATTATAAAAAAATATCATCCAGCATTGACATTGTTAATGGGTGCAATTGTTTTATTACTTTGTTCCATTCTACTAGGAAATAGTTTGTATCCAAAAGGTGAGGGAACAGGACTAGCTCTTTTTGATGTTTTTGCTTTAGTGAAAGATACCATCCTCAATCAAATGAGTTCAGCTGGATTGATAATTATGATTTTATTTGGCTATAGCGGGTATATGAATGTGATTGGGGCGAATGACAAGGCAGTTAATGTTATCGTGAAGCCGTTAAAAAAAATTAAGTCAAAGGCTTTACTGATTCCGATCGTATTTTTAGTCGGGAATTTATTGTCGCTAGTCGTTCCTTCTGCCTCTAGTCTAGCTATTATTTTAATGTCAATTCTGTATCCGATTCTGACGGGAATTGGGATGAGCTCCTTGACGACAGCTGGGATTATCGCTATGACCGCAACGATTATGCCGACGCCTTTAGGTGCAGATAATGTCATCGCGGCAAACACATTGCATTATTCGATCATGGATTATGTATTGTATCATGCGAAAGTGTCAATTCCAACCTTGTTGATTTTAGCAGTCGTTCACTATTTTTGGCAAACGTATTGTGATAGGAAAGAAGGAAAAGCTGCGTTCGTCACAGCAGCTATAGATAAAGAAAAGGTAGCGGTAACTGTTCCAAGCTTTTATGCAGTTTTACCTTTGTTGCCCTTGCTGCTGGTGATTGTCGTAGGCATTACGGGGATGTTTAAAAAAGGAATTACAATGGATATTTTTGTGTTAACCTTGCTTTCTTTCTTTTTAGCGATGCTGATTCAAGCCGTCCGCACCAAGTCGTTTAAACTGGCTCAAAATGAAGCGAGTGAATTACTGAAAGGAATGGGACAAGGATTCAGTCAGGTAGTCATGTTAGTCGTAGGCGGCTCCTTGTTTACTACCGCGATTCAATCTTTGGGTGTCGTCGATAATTTGATGAAATCAGTCGAAAATATGCAATCTGCGGGAATTGTTACAACGTTGATTTTTAGTGGCGCAACGGCGCTCTTTGGTATCCTAAGTGGCGGCGGTTTGGCAATGTTTTACGCTGTCATTGAATTGATCCCTAATATTGCAGAAAGGGCCGGTATTGATGGAATTTTAATTGCTTTACCAATGCAAATGATTGCAAACTTGGCGCGAACTATTTCTCCTGTGGCGGCAGTCGTGATGATTGTTTCTTCTTCCATCAATGTATCGCCGGTTAAGCTATTGAAGCGGACCGCAGTTCCAACAATCATAGGGATTGTGCTGGTTATTGTTTTATCCCTAATTCTCTTGCCTTATTAAGGTTGAGTCAAAATGTATCTGATTCGGCTGGCGGTGCCAAATGACCTGAAGCAATTAAACCACTTATTGGCTGAGGTCAAGATAGATTTAAAAAAGAGAAAGGTTACACAATGGGATGAGCACTATCCGAGTCAATTGGAAATCGAGGAAGATATTCATGCGAAGCAGCTGATTGTGAGCGAAGGTGCCGGCCAAATCGTTGGCTGTGTGACCTGTGATCCTGGTTTGCCAGAGTATGTTCAAGGAAAGTATAAAGGGTATTTTATCAAACGATTAATGGTTGAACCTAAGTATACGAGTAGGGGAATTGGACACGATTTGCTGGATTATTGTTTAAATGATTTTGCCCCTGAAAATAGCACCTTTTATGCGCTGACAAACCACACTAATCAACAGATGCACAAATTCTTGTTACGTAATGGTTTTCAAAAAATTGATCACGTGGTAGATTTAAAAAGGAAGTCTTTTGGTACCTTTGATTTTTTTAGAAAAATAGTAGGAGCGAGTAATATGGCAAAGGTTGTTTCATTAGGTAGTATGAATATTGATATGCTTGTGACAGTAGCTGAGATGCCTCAAATTGGCGAAACACTTTTAGGTAAAAATATGACGTATCTGGTTGGCGGGAAAGGAGCGAATCAAGCAGTGGCTTCGGCTAGAATTGGGACGGAAACCGCTATGTTGGGGAAAGTCGGTCAAGATAGTTTTGGCGAAACCGTTAGGCGACAATTGGTCGAAAATCAAGTGAAGGTAACAGATGTTGTGATTGAGGATTCAGCAGTTACAGGGATTGCGACTGTTTTTAAAGTTGACAATGATAACTGTATCATTGTTTCACCCGGTGCAAATGGACAAGTAGATGAGGCGTATGTCAATGAAAAAATCGGCAAATTGACCAGCAAGGATATTTTGTTGAGTCAGCTTGAAATTCCAATTATGGCAGTTTTAGCTGGTTTTAAGGCCGCAAAACAACGAGGGGCGACCACGATTTTGAATCCGGCTCCTTATAATGAACAAATGGTCCAACTTTTGCCCTACACAGATATCCTAACGCCGAACGAGCATGAGTTCTTTCACCTAATTGGCAAAAAAGAATTGACCCAAGAACAACTCACACAAGAAATTCTTCGTTTTGCGCAAGCACATCAGCTTGAATTAGTTGTCACATTAGGGGATGAAGGTGTGATTTATACGGAAAAAGGTCAGATCAAAAAAAGGAAAGCAGTGAAGGTCTCAGTTGTCGATACGACAGGCGCAGGTGATACGTTCAATGGGGTTTTTGCGGGACTCTTGGCCCAAAATTTTAGTTATGACGAAGCTATCCAACTGGCAACCAAGGCTGCATCCATCAATTGTACGAAAATGGGCGCGCAAACAGGCATGCCGACTTTACAAGAATTACAAGCGTTTGGTGCGCCTACCCAATAGAAACTTGCATAAAATTTACATGCAGCACTCTGAAGGAATTCTCTTTCAGAGGCTTTTTTTTGTTTTTGAGCAATCGTTGTCGCTGAAGCGAAAGTCGACAATAATTGTGAGAGGGAGAGAGTGCGCCCCCTTTTGGCTAAAGGTGCGCAAAATCCAAGCTGTAAAAATCAGTATTAAACGTATGTTTAAAAAACCTATTTTATAATGTTTGCGGCTTGTTTGGTCTAACGCATGCCGAAA
>JAATGB010000019.1 GCA_015654945.1 Lactobacillales bacterium
GCCAATTATTTTTCTTTTCATCGCGCTGCTAATTATTGGAGTGTATGGATCATTACTGCTGCCGATTTATCAAGAAATGGAGGGAATACTATGAAAATCCCAAAAAAGAAAAACGATTTTGGGTTCACACTAATCGAAATGTTGATTGTACTTTTTGTCATTGCCATTCTTTTAATGCTTTTTGTGCCAAATCTATCTAAGCAGCGTGAAAAAATTGACAAACAAGGAACCGAAGCCTTAGCGAAAGTTGTCAAAACACAAGCTGAACTCTATCGTTTAGAAAATAACCAAGCGACAGTTTCGTGGGAGGGGTTAGTCACTGCCGGTTATTTAACGCAAGAGCAAGTGAATGATGCTCAGAACAGAAAAATAGGATTGGAATGAAGAATGAGGGTTATACGCTTATTGAAATGTTGTTGGTACTGCTAATTGTTTCTTTTCTGATTGGCATGCCAGTTGTGGGGAGTCGTGATTGGCGTTATCGGATGCAAACAGCCTTCTTTTTAACGGAATTTGAAAAAGAAATTCACCTGTCACAACAGCTTGCGATTACTTCTGGCCAAGATAAAAGTATTTCAGTTGATCAGGAGCAGCAGTCGATTTGCTTTAGTTTTTCTGAAGAAACACTTTTGGAAATCCCCGCTTTTATACAAGTCAAAAATAAGACAGCTTTTTCTTTTAAAGGAAATTCAGGTAACGCAAATCGTGTAACCAAGATCATTTTGTACGATGAAAACCGCAAAATGAAATATACGTATCAATTTCAATTAGGAAGTGGTCGCTATGAAAAGAAAATACACGAAGGATAAAGGTTATATCCTGATCGAAAGTTTTTTAGCTTTATTTGTTATGGGAACGATCTTGCTGTTGATTTGCCCACAAGTCCTCTTTATTCAAAAGCAAGAAAAAGCGCGCGAGCAACGGCTAGAAGCGTATCGATTTATGTATGAATTAAGTCAAAAAATGCAGATAGAAGAAAAGAGTTCAGCTATGACATACAAGAAAATAAGTCAAAATGTTCTTTTTGAAGGGAAGATTGTTGATGGACACACGATTCAAGTTCGCTACAGCGAACACACCATCCAGATTCGCACGAAACGCCAGAAATGAGGGCTTTACATTACTTGAATGTATTTTGGCACTCGTAACCTTGTCCACGATTTTATTATTGTGTACGCCTGTTTTGCGGGTTCTGAATAAAGCGGAGGCTTCAATCGCCACTAAAAATCAATTAGAGTGGCATACTTTTCTCATCCAAGCGCAAAATATGCTGCAAGAGACAACCTTTCAAAAAGTAACCGAACAATGCCTATATGTGAAAGAAAAACAGCTGGAAATTAAGAAAAAAACACGAATTGAACAATATAAAACGCTGATTCGTCGCGTAAAAAATGGCGGACACGAGGTATTGTTAATGGATGTAAAACAGCTTTCCTTTTCAAAAGAAGAAAAGGGCATTTATTTGGAGGTGGTTTTTAGGAATGATGAAAAATATACCGGCTTTTTCTTTGTGGAAGAAGAAAAAGAGTAATGAGGGAGGAATCTTTTTCTCTGTTATCGGCCTGCTCGCTATTTTCGCGCTTTTATTGAATACGATTCTAGCGGACTATCGTAAAAATAGTCTCTATTTCTTAGAAACAGAGTGGTTTTATAAATTAAAAACAATGGAAAATCTTGCAATCCAGCAATATAAAAGCCAAAATCCTACCGAACAATCTGGCAAGTACTACTTTGATGAAGGAAGGGTTGAGTACAAAGTTGCACAAAATACGATTGTTTTTATAACGAAATCAAGGGATTTTTTGCGCCAACGAAAACACATAGAGGATAAAAAAGAAGTAGCAGATTTAGTGAATCATTAGCTTGACTAAATTAATTGTGATAGTTGTATTAGTTTATCCTTATCTTTGATTGGCAATTCACAAAGATAAAGACGAAAAGGCTTGAATTTCATTGGGTTTTTCGATAGAATAAAACAGGAATGATAGTTGTTATATTAGAGAAGAGGTGGCAGTGTGTCTCAACAAGAAATTGAACAAGGTTTTGAACTGTTGAAGGAAGCGGTTGCTTTGACACAAAAAGCATTGGATACTTCTTTTTTAGATAGTTACATTGAAACAGGAGAAAATATTTTGGATAACTTGCAAGTTCGAGTGATTGATGGTGTTCCCGATGATTTTACCGTTCAACAATTGCAAGAACGCTATCAAAAATTTCAAAAGCTAGATTTGAATGCGGAAGAGATGCGTAAAGTAACACAGCTCGTTCTGCTTAATGGAATGATGTCTGATGCCGTTCAACCCAATCATCAGCTGACACCGGATGCACTAGGCTTTTTATTGGTCTATCTGATTGAACAGTTGTATGCAACCCAAGAAAAAAAACTTTCGTTGCTTGATTTATCCGTTGGTGCTGGAAACTTATTATTGACTGTGATGATTAATTTACAGCTCGCAAATTTTGATGTGGCAAGCTACGGTGTGGACATTGATGATACTTTGTTAGCAGTGGCTGCGGTCAATACACAATTAATTCAGCAAGAAGTTCAACTCCTTCACCAAGACGGCATCCAATCATTATTGCTGGATCCAGTGGATGTGGCAATTTCTGATTTGCCTGTAGGGTATTATCCGAACGATGAGAACGCGCGCGAGTTTACTGTCTATCACTCAGAAGGGCACACCTACGCCCATCATTTGCTGTTAGAGCAAAGCATGAAATATGTCAGAGAATCTGGTTATGGCTTGTTTTTGGTCCCAGAAAATATTTTGGAAACGGAACAGGTTGCTGATCTTAAAACGTGGCTAGGCAGGAGTGTTTATTTGCAGGGACTGCTTAAATTACCAACAAGTTTATTTCAAACTAAGGGATCACGTAAAAGTATTCTTATTTTACAAAATAAAGGTGAACAAAGTGCGCAAGCAAAAGAAGTTTTATTAGCAGAACTGCCATCTTTAAAAGATACACAAGCAATTCGAGGCTTTTTTGAAAAGTTTGCAAATTGGAAAAAACAAAATTTAAATTAAAAGGAGATTATTATGTCTAAAACAATCGCAATTAATGCTGGGAGCTCTAGTTTAAAATGGCAATTATTTGAAATGCCGCAAGAAGAGGTCGTTGCCAAAGGAATCGTCGAAAGAATTGGTTTGCCAGATTCGATCTTTACTGTAAAATATGGCGAAAATCAAAAATTTGAAGTGGTTCAGGATATTCCAGATCACGAAATTGCTATCAATATGCTATTAGAACAATTAATAAAGCTAAACATTATCCAATCATTTGATGAAATTACTGGCGCAGGTCATCGAATTGTTGCGGGTGGGGAATATTTTAAAGATTCAGCTGTAATTAATGAGAAAGAATTATTGCAAATTGAAGAATTAGGTGAGTTTGCGCCGCTGCATAATCCGGCAGAAGCTTTAGTGATCCGTGTTTTTGAAAAAGTATTGCCAAATGTCACAAATGTTGGGGTATTTGATACTTCTTTCCATACTACAATGCCAAAAGTAAATTATTTGTACAGTATTCCTGTTGAATATTACGAAAAATATCAAGCACGTAAATATGGGGCGCATGGAACAAGTCATAAATATGTTTCACAAAGAGCCGCTGATTTGCTTGGAAAACCAATCGAAGAATTAAAAATTATTACGTGCCATTTAGGCAATGGCGCATCTATTACAGCGATTGATGGTGGAAAGTCAATTGATACTTCAATGGGCTTCACACCGCTTGCAGGCGTTACAATGGGGACTCGTTCTGGGGATATTGATCCTTCGCTACTTCCTTATTTAATGAAAAAACTAGGATTAACAGATATTAATGATATGGTAAATATTTTAAATAAAAAATCTGGTTTACTAGGTTTGTCTGGTTTTTCAAGTGATATGCGTGATTTAGAGGATAACAAAGATGAAAATGCAGTTCTTTCATTAGAAATTTTTGCTGATCGTATCCGTAAATATATCGGTAGCTATGTAGCAGCCTTAAATGGAGTCGATGCCATTGTCTTTACAGCTGGGATTGGTGAAAATGATATTAATATGCGCAAAAAAATTATTGATGGATTAACTTGGTTTGGTTGTCAGATTGATGAGGAAAAAAATAATGTTCGCGGCGTTGAAAAGATTATTTCTACTGAAGATTCGGCCGTAAAAGTTTTGCTAATTCCAACGGATGAAGAAGTCATGATCGCACGTGATGTTGAACGCTTGAAATAATTACTGTTTGAAAAGCTTCTCACTCTAGTAGGTGGGAAGCTTTTTGCGCTATTTATAAATCGATCTGTTAAGGAGTTTTAGAAATAAAAAGCCCGCAAATTTCTTCTTATATATAGAAGAAATCTGCGGATTTTGTTTAATTATCCTTTTTTTTCTTAGGTGGTAATTCATTGTTTAAATCAGTTCGAACAATCAACACGTCACAACTTGCATGGCGGATAATATATTCAGATACTGAACCAATTAATAAACGTTCAACAGCGTTTAATCCAGTTGCGCCTAACATGATTAAATCAATATTTTCTTTTTCAGGTAAGTCTTTGGCGATAATTATTTTTGGCGTTCCATACTCAACAACATAAGAAACATCTGCTAAACCTTGCTCTTTGGCTGTTTGCACATATTCCTCTAATGTTTTTTTCGCTAAATCAGAGGCTTGTTCTGCTAAGATTTCATCATAGGAAGCGATATTTTGAAAAGCTCGAACATCAATCACATGTACTAGTTCTAATTTTGATTGGTTTCTTTTGGCAACACTGACGGCTTTTTTGAAGGCAAGTTCTGCTTCTGCTGAACCATCAATTGCGACAAGTATTTTTTTGTATTGTTGTAACATCTTGCTCACCCTTTCTCTTAAAGAGATCTAAAATAAAAAGCAACTCGCATAGGCAAATTGCTTTATTTTTCAAAGAAATGGGTGATCCGTAGATGCCGTTAATCGTTCTGTAGTATTGAACCCGCTGGAAAGCAGGTGGGTTCCACCGTCTAAAGCTCAAACTACCAAGTGATAAGGCTTGTTTTCCTTTTAGACTTGCCGGATCCCAATGTAACACTAATTGTTCGGTCAACACAGTGAGAGAACAACGCGCGCACCACAGATTTCCCACCTTTATAGTAGCATAAATTACTGGAAACGGCAACGAATACTCTATCAGTAAAATACCTGTTACTTATTTTTTTCGTTTGTTTTCTGCTATTTTTCGATATTGCTGGCCTAATGCTTGCTCATATTTCCCACTATTTTTTGGCTGGTAATAGTGCGAATTCTTTAGCTTGTCGGGTAAATATTGCTGATCGACCCAATAACCAGGGAAATCATGTGGATATTGATACCCCACGCCTCGATTGAGCGCTGCTGCACCTTGGTAGTGACTATCTCTTAAGTGAGCAGGAACATCACCACTTTTTCCATTACGAATATCTGTTAAAGCAGCATCAACTGCCAAAATTGCGGAATTTGATTTTGGTGAAAGACACAAATCAATCACTGCTTGTGCTAAAGGAATTCTTGCTTCTGGTAATCCGAGTTTTTCAGCAGCTTGGACAGCAGTTACGGTTCGCGCTGCTGCAGGTGGATTTCCTAGACCGACATCTTCGTAAGCAATCACCATTAATCTGCGACAGATGCTTGGTAAATCGCCCGCTTCAACTAACCGAGCGAGGTAATGCAAAGCCGCATCGGCATCACTTCCGCGGATGGATTTTTGAAAAGCCGAAATCACGTCGTAATGTGCGTCACCGTCTTTATCATGGGTAAGTGCTTTTCGTTGTACACATTCTTCGATAATAGCAAGAGTAATTTCTTTTTGGTTATTTTCGTTTTCAGAAGTTGATTTTACGGCTAATTCTAAACCATTCAAAGCGCTTCTTAAATCGCCATTTGTGGCACGAGATAAATGAAGGCGTGCCTCATCTGTTAACCGAATATTTTCGTTGCCAAGTCCGCGCTCTGGATCGTGAATCGCTTGATCAATGGCTTGCAGAATGTTTTCTTCTGTCAATGGCTTGACTTCAAAAATTTGGGTTCGGCTCCGAATGGCGGGATTAATTGTGATATAAGGATTTTCGGTTGTTGCACCAATGAGAATAATCCGGCCACTTTCCAAGTGTGGGAGCAGAAAATCTTGTTTGGGCTTATCCAAACGATGTACTTCATCTAGTAACAAAATGACAGAGCCACTCATTTTGGCTTCTTCCGCTACGATTTGCAAATCTTTTTTAGTATCCGTCGCAGCATTTAATATCCGAAATGCAAAAGAAGTAGAGCCTGCAATTGCACTTGCAATACTCGTTTTGCCAGTTCCTGGCGGTCCATAAAGGATCATCGAAGAAAGCATTTTGGCAGCAACCATTCGACGAATAATTTTTCCTTCACCTACTAAATGTTGTTGGCCAACGACTTCTTCTAAATTTCTAGGTCTCATGCGGTAAGCAAGTGGCTGATTCATCGTGTATCCTCCTCGTATAGTCACTTAAATTATAGCACAAACCAAAGGGGAACACGAGTTCTTTGTGATCTTGTAAAAAAAGCAATGGCAAGATCGTTAAAATTCTTGTATGATAAAGGGAGAAATGTTCGAAGAATTGGGGCAAATAAAAATGAAAAAAGAAAATATGCTTACTGTTTTAGAGGAGGAATTAGATAAAAATCTAAGCAGTTATGGTTTTGCTATCGATTGGGATAAGTCTAATCATGTGATTGAAGTCATTGTTCAGCTTGTTGCGAGTAATCAGCTTCATGAAAAAGTAACGGACACCGATGGGAATCTTTCAAATGAAGAAGCGATTGAATTTGAGGACAGTCTATTATTTTATCATCCTGAAAAATCAGTGTTTGACTCGGAAGATTACCTGGCTGTTTTTCCCTATGAAGGAAAAAAAGGGATTTCACGAGGCTTTTTGCAAGGTTTTAGTCATTATTTACTGGAAGTTTTAGAAGAAGGACAGAGTGATCTGATGGACTTTTTGACTGATGAAACATTGGAAACTTTTGAATTAAAGTGGAACAAGACTGCATTTGAGCAAGTTCTTGCAAAACAACCTGACCGCGTTCTAACCGACTATATTCCGTATCCAAGCTATTAATAAAAGGAGAAAAACCAATGAAATGGACCGAAATAAAAGTAACAACAGAGAGTGAAGCAGTTGAAGCGATTGCCAATATTATGATGGAAGCAGGCGCAAGCGGGGTCGCGATTGAAGATGCACTGGATGTCGAAAATTTTGTTGGGGATCCATTTGGCGAGCTGTTAGATAAAGAAAATTTTAAGCATATCCAAGCAGGTGCCGTAGTCATGGCTTATTTCCCGGAAACGACTTTTCTGCCAGAAATATTTCCCTTCATCAAAGAAAGTATTACCAAACTACCTGAATTTGGGCTAAATATTGGTGCAAATAAAGTTGAAACGAGTGAAGTAGCGGAAAGTGATTGGGCTTCTGCTTGGAAAAAGTATTATCATCCGGTCGCCGTTTCGCGCTTTTTGACAATTGTGCCAAATTGGGAAAAATATACGGCAAAGCAGCAGGATGAACGGATCATCAAGTTGGATCCAGGTATGGCTTTTGGGACGGGGACGCATCCGACAACACGGTTGACGTTGCAAGCTTTAGAGATGGTTCTTCACGGCGGAGAAACTGTTTTGGATGTGGGGACCGGTTCGGGAGTTTTAAGTATCGCAAGTAAATATTTGGGTGCTGCTGCTGTTCATGCTTACGATTTAGATGAGGTTGCGGTGAGTGCCGCAAAAGAAAATATGGATTTAAATCCGGTGGCTTCTGATGTTGAAGTTGTCGCGAATGATTTATTACAAGGAATTGAAATTCAAGCAGATGTTATCGTTGCGAATATTTTAGCAGATATTATTTTGCGCTTGATTCCTGATGCATGGCGTTTGTTAAAAGATACGGGCAGCCTGATTGTATCAGGTATTATCAAAGAGAAAAAGTCTGTTGTAATCGAAGCGATGGTCGCGCAAGGTTTTGTGGTGGATCAGTTATTTCAACAAGGAGATTGGTTGGCAATTATTTTAAAAAAACCAGAGGATGGTGAATAGATGCAGCGCTATTTTATGGAAGAAAATTATCAGGATGTTCGAGCAGATAAACTGGTTTTAACCGGAGATAATTACCACCACGCCGTTCGTGTGATGCGTATGAAGATAGGAGAGCACTGTTTTTTGGTGTATCAGGATGCGGTTGCTTTACTGGCTGTGGTTACTGGATTGGAAGAAAGTCAGCTGATTTTAAAAGAAGTCGAAAAAGAAGAGCAGACAAAAGAATTGCCACTGACCGTTACCATTGCAAGTGGCTATCCAAAGGGAGACAAATTAGAATGGGTCGTCCAAAAGGGGACCGAGTTAGGCGGGCATCATTTCTTGAGTTTTCCTTCTGAATATAGCATTACAAAATGGGATGAAAAAAAAAGGAGCAAAAAACAAGAACGCTTGAATAAAATTGCGAAAGAGGCGGCAGAGCAGGCCCATCGACAATTTCAACCCCAAGTAAAATTGTTTGCTAGTTTTGAGAAGATTGTTGCCGAATTCTCACAATATGATCATGTACTTGTGGCTTATGAGGAGGCAGCAAAACAAGGAGAAATCTCTCAATTTACAAAAGTCCTACAAGAAAGTAAGGCCGGCGAAAAATGGCTGTTTATTTTTGGACCTGAGGGCGGTTTTTCGACTAAAGAAATCGCGTATTTACAAGAAAAAGGGGCAAAAATTTGTGGACTCGGTCCACGAATTTTGCGAACCGAAACGGCACCTTTGTATGTATTAAGCGCAATTAGCTATTATTTGGAATTGAGCCAATGAAAAATAGTGAAGAGAAAAGCAGAGAAAAGGCAGTGTGAGCGAAATGGCTCATGCTGCCTTATTTACTCGTTAATAGATTGAAAGATAATGCGGTGAGGGTGATTGGGTCCGATAATCTTTGGGTGTACATTTCAAATACTGCTTGAAAACTTTAATGAAATAGCTATGCGTGGAAAAGCAAAGTAGCGCACTAATTTCCACGTAGGATTTGTCAGTAAAGAGTAAGAGACTGGCAGCTTCCTCTATTTTTAATCGGTTAACATATTCCTTTAATGAGGTGCCTACTTCCTTAGAAAAAAGAGCAGAGAGATAAGTTGGAGCTAGGTTAACATAATCAGCGATTTCGTTGAGCAAAATTTTTGAATATAAATTGCTGTCAATGTATTGAATGGCTTGATTAATACTTTTCGAGTAATGGTTTTGTTTATAGCTTTGAATGGTTGTGGAAAAATCATATACAATGGCATGCAATAATTTTGTCAGAGCTGGTAACGTTTCAAATGTATCTAATTGTTGGATATAGCTATCAGATTTGCTAAAAGCAACTTCCAAAGGAACACCTTCTTGAATTGAAATTCGTGTGATGAGCGTGATGAGTGCCACAATTTTATAGCGTTGTGCTTGAAGTGGATTGGGCGCTAGTCTGGTCTGGTAGGTTTCGCTTGCTTTGCTCATTAGCCAGTCAATTCGATTCATTTTTCCTTCTTTAATATAACGAATGAATTGGACTTCAAACTGGTAAGAGTCTAAGGTAAGTGCATGGTTACGCCGGTCATAAATATTTTCAATTAATTTTAACTTTTGTGATGAAGGAACGGTTATTTTCGTAATATTTTTTACTTGCTCTGCTTTTAATGAAAATCCGCAAAATATTTTGTAGATAAATTGCGTATAACTTGTAAAAGACGCTGCTGTTTCTTCAGCAAAGTATTTATCCATAGTTGCGGATGCATGAAGAGATTGTAGAAAAGGTGAAAAAATAGAAAGCTCTCTTGTTGCGACGAAGCGTTCTTTTTTTAAAGCAATCATTTGGATGAAATAAACATGTTTGTTAATGGTCATTTTAAAACAGGAAAAGAGATCAATTTCGTTTAGTGAATAAACGATGGCTGTATTTGCTGGTAGCTCAAACAAAACGGCAAGTAAGGGATCTTGCGGATCATAAGCGACTTGTTTGGGATAGATAATTTCTTTCTGTTCATTTAAAATACAGATTGGAATTTTCGTTCGTTTGTATAGTCCGTCAGCAAGTTCGAATAAATCGGTTACTGTTTGGTACATTTTGCTTCCGCCACCTTTTAAAATTGATATAAAGCATAAAAAAATGATATAAAGAAACCGTTTTCTATTATAAACTAAAAAAGTAAAAAAGAAAAGAATAACAGGAATAGGGGGAATTATGTTTCAAGTAAGGAATTCTTTTTTTGCACGATAGGATCTATTTGTAAAGGGCAATTATTTGTTTTTGAAAGATTATTTAGTGAATAAAAGGATACAGTTAAACCACCAATTGAGTTGGATAAAGGCGGAAAGTAGGAACGAGAAAATGGGATATTATGTAGGAATTGACATTGGTGGAAGTTTTATCAAGTATGGCTTACTGGACGAGACAGGTAAATTAGTAGATACTGGCAAGCATCAAACGACGGCTGCTGGAAAAGCAATTAAGCAAAAAATAAAGGAAATTGTCACTGAATATTCCCAAAAAAATGTGTTAGCAGGGGTTGGAATTAGTATGCCGGGAGTTGTCAGAAGGGATGGCTACTTGATTTCATCTGGCGCAATTGAGGATATGCGAGGCACACATTTAAAAAAAGAATTGGAAAGCCTCTTGGGTTTACCTGTAAAAATTGAGAATGATGCAAATACGATTGCTTTGGCAGAAAAATGGTTAGGTGCTGCGCGTGACTATCGTAATTTTGTCTGCATGCCACTAGGAACAGCTGTTGGCGGTGCCGTGTTTATCAACAACCAATTGTATCATGGGGCGCACGGTGTAGCAGGCGAATTTGGAGTAAGCCTTGTGGGGTTATCTTCAGATCATATTGCGGATTGTATGAGCTTTCATGCTGGTGTGGTTGCCGGTTTGTGTCGGAGCTACAGTCAGCAAAAAGGAGAGCGTGTATTAGACGCGAGTGAGGTGTACAAACGTTCAAAAGCAGGAGATGAAATTGCTCGTGAGTGTGTCGCACATTTCTATAAGGCGGTTGTGACATGCTTGGTAAATATTTCGGTCAGTATTGATCCAGAAGCAATTTTTATTGGTGGCGGTATTAGTGAGAATCAAGAAATGATGCACGATATTCGGACACAGTTTGCGCAAATGAGAAAAGAATATAAAATTCTTTCTATTTTTGAAATGCCAGAAATAAAAACCTGTCAGCTTGGAAATAATGCTGGTCTAGTTGGGGCGGTTTGTGCATTAGTAGAAGAACAAGAAAAAGAAAAAGCAAGAGAAAAACAAAGAAAAGAGGAACAAAGATGAAACATTTAGAAAGGTTCATTGATAAGTTTTTAGGGCCCATTGCGTTGTATATGAGTAATAGTAAATTTTTTAGTGCATTAACAGAAGCTTTCATGCGGACAACGCCAATTACGCTGGGTGCCTCAGTGATCATGATCATTGGGAATTTCCCTGTTCCTTCGTGGGTTGCTTGGTTGCAAAAAATTGGTATTTATCAAGAATTTGTTGCGGCACAAGGAGCGACGTTAGATGCGTTAGCCATTTTTGTCGCGTTTAACTTTGCGTACTGCTTTGTTAAAAAAACTGAATATAACCCCTTGGCAGCAGGCCTGCTGTCAGTTGCTAGCTTTTTGATGTTGATGCCACAATCGTATGTCTTGTATAACGTTCAAGGTACAGCAGCACAATACCCTGCAGAAATGACAGTTAATTCGATGGCGAGTTTAAGTGCTTTTTCACAAACGTATACAGGTGGCGGTGGATTGATTGTTGCGATTATTGTGGGTTATTTGGCCGCACAGCTTTATATTTTCTTAAATAAGAAAAACCTCGTTATTAAGTTACCAGATACGGTTCCGACAAATGTTGCCGAATCATTGAGTCCTTCAATTCTTTTCGGTGCCATTTTCCTAATTTTCTTTGCGATTCGCTTGATCTTTAAATATGCACCGATTTTATCTAGCTTTGGTAATATTTTCCAATTTATTAGTGGTGTGATCCAAATTCCGTTGCAAGATGTTGTTGGAACGCCAGTTTCTTTACTTCTAATTTTAACCTTAGCCAATGTATTCTGGTATTTCGGGATTCATCCACAAGTAGTCTACAGTGTGGTAACTCCAATCGTATTAGCCAACAGTTTGGCCAATATTAGTGCCTATACAAGCGGTCAAGCCATGCCTTATTTCTTATTTGGTGTCGTTGGAACAGCTTGCAGCACAGGATTTGGTGGTCAAGGTGGGACGATTGGACTGGTTATTTCGATGATTCAAGCAAAATCAAAACGATACAAGGAAATGTTTAAATTAACGGCAGTTCCGAGCATTTTTAATATTAATGAACCCTTGATTTTTGGGATGCCAATTATGATGAACCCGATCTTTTTTATCCCCATGTTGATTGGCCCTGTTGCAATGGGGCTAACGGGCTGGGGTCTGCAAAAACTCTTAAATTTTACCAGTTATAATCCAACATTGTCTCTTCCCTGGACAACGCCCGCGATTTTGAAGATGGCGCTTCAAGGTGGTTGGAAATACTTTGTAATTGGTTTAGGCGTGATGATTATCAGCACAATCATTTGGTATCCATTCTTTAAAATGGCGGATAGCGCAGAGTTGGAAAACGAAGGCGTAGAAGCTGAAAAATTAAAAACAGAAGGAATTGAAATTCAAGCAGAACAAGCTGCTATTTAAAAGATAATGAGGAAAGAAAAATGAAAAGAATAATTGTTTTACTGGGTATCGTAATGATGGGAACGATGATTTTTATGGGATGTAGCAAAAAAGAGGAGAATGCAGTGGCAACAAAGAAGAAAGCATCGGCGACGTGGCTAACTACTTGGAGTCAAGCACACCAAGGGATTGGTAGCTTTCCGCAGGATGATACAGGGCATACGGTAGAGTACACCTTGCCAATCCAAAATGATGGACGCAAAACAAAGCTTACCTTTTCTAATTTTTATGGGGAGGAACCACTAACGATCAAAAAAGTTTCTGTTTCAGCAAATCAAAATAAGAATTATCAAGAAGTGACGTTTAACAAGAAAGTATCTTTTGTGTTAAACCCACAAGAAAGCAAGAAAAGTGATGCAATTCCGCTAAAAGTTAACGCGAAAGATCAGCTATATGTGCGTGTCTACTACGCAAAAGCAGATCAAGCAAATCGCCCACTTTCAGGTGCGTTAATGACCAATGGGACCAGACGATCAGTAACAGGTGATGAAACTCTGAACGATAACTTAACGGTAGATAAAACGATTGTTGACCCATTTCCAGAAGGATCAGAAGCAAACAAATATGCAAATGAAATGGCACAATATCAAATGCATTTTTCCATGACAATTTCAGGAGTTGATGTATTAAGTGAAACAGGAAAAGGAACAATCGTTGCATTCGGGGATTCCATTACGCAGCAACAAATGTGGACAAAGCCACTTGCTCAGAGTATTTATAAAACGTATGGTCAAGAATATGGCGTGGTGAATCAAGGAATTTCTGGAAACCGTTTGTTAAAAAGCATTGCGGGTATTGACCGCAGATTTCAATATTTTGGTGTCTCTGGTTTAGAGCGCTTTGGCCATGATGTTTTTTCTGTTAACCAAAATGTTTCTCACGTTATTGTTGCTTTAGGCGTGAATGATATTCACCAACCAGGTGTTGATGCGATCGCAGGGATCAGTGAGTTGCCAACAGCAAATGAATTGATTAAAGGATACGAAGAATTAATTGAAAAAGCGCACGATCAGAATGCGAAAATCTATTTTGCAACGATTACCCCCTTTATTGGTTACGCAAAAGACGTTGAAAATGCTAAAAAAGAAGAAATTCGGCAAACTGTAAATACCTGGATTCGTGAAAACAAAGAAGCAGATGGGTACTTTGACTTCGACCAAGCCGTTCGGGATCCAGCAGATGAAAGTAAATTAGCTGAGAAATATAGCAGCGGAGATTCGCTTCACCCCAATGAAGCAGGAGGAAAAGCAATCGCGAAAACCATTGACATGAAGGCCTTTAAATAAAGGTCACTACGCACCATTATTTTCTTGAGTTGGTAACAGGCACAATGACTGGAACTAAATCAATGAAGCAGGCAGACTCACTATTTTAGTGAGTCTGTTTTTTATGAGTTAAGAATAAACTTGGAAAGAAAAGCAAGACAAGCACAATGACTGAAAATAAAAATCCAGCATGATAGCCCTTTAAGCTATTTGCGATCGAAGGCTGCAAACCTTGCGTCATGGTTGCGACAACTGTTGCAA
>JAATGB010000106.1 GCA_015654945.1 Lactobacillales bacterium
ACTCAAACAGAACTATTATTAGTTCAAGCACCAAATGGAGCTTATTTTTTACCCGGTGGTGAAATTGAAAAAGGGGAAACACAAGAGCAAGCGATTCACCGTGAAGTAATGGAGGAGTTAGGTTTTACAGTGGAAATTGGTCACTATTTAGGGCAAGCGGATGAATATTTTCACTCCAATCATCGGCAAACTGATTATCACAACCCCGGTTATTTTTACGTAGCCAAGAGCTGGAAGAAAAAATCAGCACCATTAGAAACTTTTAATCAATTGCGCTGGTTTCCGATTGAAAAAGGGCAAGCAGAACTAAAAAGAGGCAGCCACAAATGGGCAATCGAAGAATGGCAGACAAGCATTAAAAATAAAGTAGAACCTGACCAAGAAAATGGCGCTTAATTTTCTTGGTTTTTCTGTGGATAAATGTTGTTAGTATCGTGAAAATGTTCTAAAAGATAAGCTTCAAAACGCATAATAGCAAAACAATAGTAAACTATTTATTTTCGGTGTTGCGGCGGAGATGAGTAGTTAGTTTGTTTTCAAAAAAGAAGAGCAGCGTATTTTAAATCAGAAAGGCACACTTTTTGTTCAGGTGACAAACAAAAAGTGTTTCCAAAAAAGATTGAAGGCGCTTTTTTTATGTCCTATAGTTAAGGCTGTAAAATATAAAAAAATGTGCGCACATTAGTCAGTAATTATTTTACGAAGATCAAGATGAAGGAATAAGGAGAGATGGAGTTGCTTAGCGATAGCATTAAAAAAGAATATATTCAGTTGCGCGTATCGGCAAAAAATCGAGAGGAAGCTGTGCGAAAAGCTGCTGAACCACTTTTAGTAGATGGCTGTATTACCAACCAGTATATTCAAAAAATAATCGAGATCATGAAAGAAACAGGACCGTATATTGTGATTACCAAAGCGGTTGCTTTACCTCATGCTCCATCTAAGTATGGCGCGAATAAACTTGGGATTGGTATAACGACATTGGAACAGCCAGTAGTGTTTGGCAATGAAGTGAACGATCCTGTCAGCTATTTATTTTGCTTAAGCGCGCCGGATAGTGACAGCCATCTCGAATCAACGGCTGAATTAGTCGGCCTTCTGGATAATGAAAGATTTTATAAAATATTAGACAATGCAAAAGACCCAGAAGAAATTTTACAGTTTATCAAAGAAGAAGAACAGAAGGGAGAAAACGAACATGCATAAAGCCTTAGTAGCTTGTCGGGCAGGAGTTGGCTCAAGTTTAATGCTAAAAATAAAAGTAAATGAAGTTATCAATGCCAACCATTTACCCATTACGGTCGAACATTCCTCATTAGACGCAGTACCTGGTTTTGATGGCGATTTATTAATTACTTTGACAGATGTTGCGGAAGAATTACGCGCGAAAAAAGTCAAACAAACGGTCATCGGTATTGCCAATATTGTAGATAAAAAAGAGATTTTAAGTAAGTTAACTGATTTTTTGAATGATGCAAATGAAACTCAGCTATAGAACGGAGAGAGAAGATGAAATTTTTAATTAGTTTATTTAGTAATCCGGCTGTCTTGTTAGGAATTGTGGCGTTTATCGGTTTGATTGCACAGCGAAAAAACATGACAGAAGTATTAACCGGTTCATTTAAAACGATTATCGGTTTTCTTATTTTTGGAGTCGGTGCGACAACTATGACAACAACATTACAAAATTTTAATGTCCTTTTCCAAAAAGGCTTTCACATTACCGGAGTTGTGGCGTCTCCAGAAGCTGCAACGGCACTTGCACAGAGTAAGTACGGGCTTGTTGTTTCCTGTACCTTGATTCTTGGTTTTGCAATGAATTTGGTTTTTGCACGAATTACACCCATGAAGAATATTTTCTTTACAGGTGGTCATAGCTTATTCTTTGCGTGTGTTTTAGCGTTGATTATTAAATCACATGGCTTTAGCAACACCATTGCAATTTTATTGGGTGGCACCATTTTAGGCTTTTGTTCGGCAGCGTTACCCCAGCTTTGTCAACCTTTTATGCGTGAAATAACCGGCAATGATACTACTGCAATTGGGCACTTTAATATGATTGGGTATGCCTTGTCCGGATATATTGGCAAAGGATTCGCAAAACACAAAGATAAAAGTACAGAAAAAATTAATTTTCCAAAATGGTTATCTTTTTTCAGAGACTTTCTCATGGGAATGGCAGTGATCATGCTGGTTTTATTTTATGTATCCGCTTTAAAAGCTGGTCGAAATGTAACACAGGAATTGGCTGGTTCTACTCATTGGTTGGTTTTCCCAGCGATTCAAGCGTTTACTTTCACAGCAGGAATGTCGATTTTAATGACCGGTGTGCGCATGTTCTTAGCAGAAATCACCGCGGCATTTGTTTCGATTTCAGAAAAATTTATTCCCAATTCACGGCCAGCACTTGATGTACCAACGGTCTTTCCATTTGCACCAACGGCTGTTATATTAGGTTTCTTGTGCGCCTATAGTGCAGGTTTGTTAGGAGTTGTTGTGATGGCAGTCTTGAAATTTCCAGTGATTATCATTCCTGCAGCACATATTGCCTTTTTCTCGGGTGGAACTGCCGGTATTTTTGGTAATTCAACTGGCGGTTGGCGAGGCGCAGTAGCAGGTTCTTTTGTAGTTGGATTACTCCTTGCATTTCTACCTGCCGTTTTGTATCCACTTTATGCCAACATGGGAATTTCAGGTTCGACTTTCCCAAATATTGATTACAATGTGGTGGGCATGCTGCTTAATAAATTCTTGAGCTTATTTAGCTAATTTCGTTACGCAATAAGAAGGAAAGGAAGGATTATTTATGGGGAAATCTCAAGAAGTAAAAGCAATTACGAATTTTTTTGAAATCATTGAAGAAGAAGTTAAGCAATTAAAAAAACAGCTACCATTCAATGAATTAAATCTAGCAAAACAGTTAATCTTAGACGCTGAGCGTTCACACGGCAGGCTTCACATTACTGGAATTGGTAAACCAAGCTATGTTGCAGCATACAGTGCCTCCTTATTTTCCTCGACAGGAACACCTAGTTATCTGCTTGATGGAACAGAAGCGATTCATGGTTCCTCAGGTCAAGTGAAAAAGCAGGATGTCGTGCTCGCGATTTCAAATAGCGGGGAAACAGCGGAGTTAAAAAAGACTGTACAAACAGTTAAAAAAAATGGGAGTGCGATGATTGGCGTGGGCGGAGATCCACATTCTTGGTTAGCAAAAGAAAGTGATGTTTTTCTAGTGGCATATGCGCCATTTGAAGGGGACGATCTGAATAAACCACCACGAGCTTCAATTATTGCAGAAATTCTTATTTTACAAGCATTAAGCGTTAGTTTACAAGTAGAGCAACACTTAACAGCGGCGCAATATTTGCAATGGCATCCTGGCGGTAGCTTAGGAAAAGCAATTTTTGAAGAGCAAAAAAAAGGAGTGTAAAAAAATGGAAGTCAAAGGAATCATCACAGCAATGGTCACTCCCTTTAAGGATACTGGTGAAATTGATGAGGAAAGAACACGTACGTTGATCCAACATCTTTTAAATAAACAGGTACACGGACTCTTTATTTTAGGTACAAATGGTGAATTTCATTTACTAAGTGAAAAAGAAAAGTTGACATTTGCAGAAATTGTTTTGACAGAAGTCGCTGGAAGGGTTCCGGTGTATGTTGGAACTGGCGGGAATAGCACAGCTGAAGTGATTTCACTTAGTTTAAAAATGGAAAAGCTGGGAGCAGATGCGGTATCCATTATAACGCCTTACTTTGTAGCACCTTCACAAGAAGAGCTGGTTGAACATTACCAAAAAATCGCAAAGGCGCTAACCATTCCGATTCTTTTATATAATATTCCTAAAAATACAGGAGTCAATCTCTCGGTAGAAACGGTAAAGGCGCTTGCGAAAGAACCGACAATTATCGGGATCAAGGATAGTAGCGGAGCAATCGAAAACATTAAAAGCTACATTGAAGCAACCGTTAACGAAGAGTTTGCTGTTTTATCCGGATCCGATTCACTAATTTTAGCAGCACTCGAAATTGGAGCGAAAGGGGCAATCGCGGCAACTTCAAATGTCTTAACGTGGAATGATGTGGAAATTTATCGGCAATGGACGCAAGGGAATCTGACGGCGGCAAAAGAACAGCAGGAAAATATAAATGAATTTCGCAGAATCTTAAAATTCGGCACAATTCCTTCTGTATTAAAAAAATCTTTGGAAATCATTGGTTTGCCAGTAGGAGCTCCTCGTTTACCCGTTAAACCAGTAAAATCAGACGCAATCAGAGAAATCGAAAAAGTCCTATCCGTGTATCAGCAAGCGAAAATAATTAGATAGAAGGTCATAGATATGCAAAAAAATGAGATACTGAATCGAGTTACTGCGACAGGAGTCATGGCTGTCGTGCGTGTTGAAACAATTGAACGTGCAAAGGAAATCGCAGCAGGCTGCATAAGTGGCGGCGTCGATATTATGGAAATCAGTTATACGTTTCCAAATGCAGGTGAAATCATCCGTGCATTAAAAAATGAATATCCTGAAGCGTTGCTTGTCGGCGCAGGAACCGTTCTTGATGCTGAAACAGCGCGGTTGGCCATGCTGGCTGGAGCTTCCTTTATTTTTGCGCCAACGTTTAACAAAGAAGTTGCCAAATGCTGCAATCGTTATCAAATTCCTTATATTCCGGGTTGTACCTCGCTAACAGAAATGGTGACAGCCTTAGAATATGGCGCAGCGCTGATTAAAGCTTTTCCAATTTCAGATTTCTACGGTCCGAAATTAGTAAAAACTGTTAAAACGACAATACCATATGTGCCGCTGCTTGCTTCTGGATGCGTGACGCTAGAGAATATCCAAGAATGGTTCCAAGCAGGTATTGACTGTGTGGGGCTCGGAAGTTTGTTAACCAAAGGCAGCCAAGCTGACATTCGTTTAAATGCTCAAAAACTAGTAAGCGCTGTGCAGAAATATCGAAGTCAAAACATGTAAATTGAACAATAAGTGATGTATACAGCTAGTGCAAAAGAACGTGGCAGTAGCTGCGTACATTGATTTATTTTGTAGGAAAGAGGTAGCGCTTTTATGTTAGATGAACGAGCATGGTTTATTTTACAGAAAATGATGGAAAGACAATCTTTAGATAAAGCAGAATTACTAACAATAACCCAGCTATCATCCCGTCAATTGGAATACAGCTTTGAAAAAATTAATTCATGGTTAACACAATACCAGCAAAAAATTGTAGAAATTGAGAACAAACAGATCAAAATTTCACAAGCAACAAAAGAGTTCTTGGTGCAGAAGCTGGCAGACTATTACGGAACAAAAGACTATCTATTCAATTCGGAAGAGCGCAGCTGTTATCTTTTTCTGCTTTTATTTTTTTATGATCAAGAATATTTATCCATTAATCATTTTATTGATG
>JAATGB010000016.1 GCA_015654945.1 Lactobacillales bacterium
CTCCTTTAAAGGTTATTCCGGGTCATCACGTGCTAAAAATTGCCGCGAAATAATTTTTTTCTGTGTTTCCGATGAACCACCGTAAACAGCCGTCACTTTTGCATCGCGTACATAGCGTTCAATATCATTCTCCCGCATATATCCGTAGCCACCGGTCACCTGAATAATCGTTTCTGTCGTAGCAATCGCTAAATCTGATGCTTTTAATTTAACCATTGAAACGGACAGTGTGTCTTCGATGTCTTCGTGCATAATTTGTCGCAGTAATGCTTGTGTCGTGGCGATCGCCGCTGAAATTTCCGCCAATTTATATTGTGTTGTCGGTAAGTCAATCAACCGCTGACCAAACTTTCGGTCTTTTCGAACATATGTAAGTCCTCGTTCAAAAGCACCTTGAGAAATGCCAATTGCTTGCGCCGCAATTGCTAAGCGAATATGATTCAAAATCGATTCTGTCTGTGTTTTTGCAGCTATTTTCCCACCTAAAAGCTGGCAATCCGGAACAGAAACATTCGTCAACTGCAGAGAAGCAACTGGTAACGAACGAATTCCCATCTTGGCTTCTAATGGTCCAATCGTTACACCTGCCGTTTCCGCAGGAACAATAAAAATACCATAGTCTTCACTCGCTGCAATCCGTGCAACAATATAAAAGATCCCCGCTTTTGTCGCATTGGAAATATAACTTTTTTCCCCTTGAATTATCCAACTTCCAGAATCAAAGGTTGCCGTTGTTGATAATTCATCAAAATTACTGCCAATTTGTGGTTCAGTAAATGCAAAAGCGCCAAAAAGCTTTCCATTTACTAATTGATCAAAATATTTCTTTTTCTGCATGCTGGTACCAAACCGCTCCATCGGCCAAATTCCAAAACAATTCTGTGTCAAAAAAATACTGCCTAAAGCGGCAAATTCCTGAGAGATCATCCGAATGGCCTCCAGAAAATCGCCCGCAGCACCACCTAAGCCGCCTTTTTCTACAGAAATGGGGAGCCGCAATAAATCCCATGCGATTAATTGTTCGCTCGCTTCTGTTGGAAAATTCTCAGATTTATCAAATTCCGCTGCTATGCTTCTTAAATTGGTTTGTGCATAAGCTTGAATCTTTGTTAAAATTGTTGTGGCTGCTGTGGCTGTTGTGGCTGTTGTGGTTGTGCGCGTCACCATTGTTTTTCTCCTTTACTTCTTTTACGACCTTTCAACGATCATTGAGACTCCTTGTCCGCCGCCAATACATAACGTAGCTAACCCTGTTTTGACCTCTCTTTTTTGCATTTCATGTAATAAAGAAACTAAAATCCGAGCACCGCTTGCGCCAATGGGATGGCCTAAAGCAATGGCACCTCCATTTACATTTACAATATCGGTATTCAGCTTTAAATCGGTGATAACACTTAACGCTTGGGAAGCAAACGCTTCATTGGCTTCGATCAAATCCAAATCAGCAACGTCCATCTTTGCTTTTTCTAACGCTTTACGGGTAGCAGGAATGGGACCAGTTCCCATAATCTTAGGATCGACACCCCCACTTGCATAGGCCTTAATTGTCGCCAGTGGTGTCAGCTTTAATTCCGCTGCTTTTTCCTTGCTCATCACAATCAGTATGGCTGCTCCGTCATTTAAACCTGAAGCATTTCCCGCAGTGACTGTTCCTTCTTGTTTAAAAGCAGGCTTTAGCTTTGCCAAGCTTTCTCTAGTTGCGCCGAAACGTGGATATTCATCTGTATCAATTAGCTGATCTGCACCACGTCTTTGCGGAACCGAAATAGGCACAATTTCTTCTTTGAATCGCCCAGAAACAATTGCTCGTTCGGCATTATTTTGACTGCGAACAGCCAGTTCATCTTGCTGTTCTCGCGTAAATCCATATTTTTCAGCAATATTTTCTGCGGTCACGCCCATATGAATCTCATAAAAGGCATCGGTTAAACCATCTTTTAACATGGTATCAATTGTTTGCCCATTTCCCATCCGCTTTCCCCAGCGCTCTGCTGGTAACACATAGGGGGCTTGACTCATACTTTCAGCACCACCTGCAATGACGATTTCATTGTCACCAGCCAAAATAGACTGTGCTGCTAAAATAACTGTTTTCAATCCGGAGCCGCACACTTTATTAATACCAAAAGCGGGAACTTCTTTGGGAATACCTGCATGAATGGCAATTTGTCGCGCAACATTTTGACCTAATCCTGCACTCAAAACATTCCCCAAAATCACCTCATCAATGGTACTTGGATCCAAGTGAATACTTTGGATTGCCTGTTTCACAACCGCAGTTCCTAAGTCAACTGCTGATTGATTTTTAAACACACCGCCAAAAGAACCAATTGGCGTTCTTAATGCTGAAACAATGACAGCTTCTGTCATTTATATCCCTCCAAAATTTTGTTTTTTTGAGCTTACCTCAAAAGCTCAAAAACATTTAAGCGCTTACAACATTATAGTAAAAGGCTTTACTCTGATTGTCTACTTAGCTTTGTTTTTGAAAACTATAAGTTTTACTAATACTTTTGTGAATAAAAAAACGATATCAGTTTTAATGATATCGTTTTGAAAAAGTATTGCTACGACCAAACAAAGTGCCACTCATTTGCCTTGTGAAGAAAGCAGTAAAGAACTCTCTCATTCGCATAATTTATTCAATTGGTTGATAAAAATAACGCAACATATTTTCATATAATAGATTTTCAACTGTTGAATACGCAGATTTTATCGGTCGACAAAGCATAATATTAAATGGAATTGGATCCTTAAATTTCTTTTCGATGACCTCCGTCTTTTCATAATACCGGCGAATCGGTGAAGGCAGAATCGTGACTGTATTCGCATGATGTGTCGTATTCATTAAATAATCCCAAGAGGAAGAAGTAAAAACAATTTTTGCAGTAGGTGCATAATCAGCGAGCTTATTTTTAACCAATTCATGCGTAACAAAGGTACTGTTAAATGTGGCAAGCGGATATTCGGATAATTTACTCCAGCGTAGCATTGCTTGGTTTGCCAGCGGGTGATCGGGGGCCATAAACGCAGTAATTTCATCAATTTGAATCACTTGTTCTTCAAACGATTTGATATCCAGACTTGTTGGTTCAATCAGAATGGCATAATCCAAATCCTTTCGAATAAACATTTGGCGCAATTCATTACAGCCAGCTTCGATGACTTCTATTTCAATTTCTGGATGTTCTGCGATAAACTGTGGAAAAAAATCAGAGAAAAAAACCCGTAAAATTAATGAAGGTATTCCGACACGAATCGTTCCTTTTTGCTTTGATGATTCTTTCCGGACCATATCCTGCATTTCCTGATACATCGCTAACAATTCCACTGCGTAATGATACAGTTTTTTCCCACTTGGTGTTAATTCTTCCAACCGGCCACTTTTACGATAAAACAAAAGAAGTTCTTCCTCTGATTCAAAGTTATTAATCATTTGACTAAGCGCCGATTGCGTAATATGGATCTTTCGTGCTGCCAAAGATAAATTACATCCACATTCCACGATATTCACAAAATAGCCTAACTGAATAATATCCATAATTGCTAAACTCCCTTCGTTTAAAAACAAAACGGCTCTCGTTCCGGCTCAAGCATACCACGTTTTACTTAAAAAAGCAGAAAAGTTATGCTTGCTTTATTACCAAATGAAGCGTGACTAGCTGAAAAAAGAGTAGCGTAAACACTACTCTTTTACTCCACTTCTTTTTGCTTAAACAAACGCACTAATTCCTGTCAGATATCTGCCTACAATTAGCGCATTGATTTCATGTGTTCCTTCATAGGAATAAATGGCTTCGGCATCTGCAAAGAAGCGCGCAACATCCGTTTCTAAAGTAATCCCATTACCTCCCACCACTTCCCGAGCCAACGCAACCGTTTCACGCATTCGCAACGAATTATGCATTTTCGCCATAGAAGAATTGACTTCTGTATAATTCCCCTCTTCTTGCATCGCTGCTAGACGAGCAGAATAGCTTAAATTGGCGGTAACATTGGCTTGCATAATTGCTAGCTTTTCTTGAACCAATTGGAATGAACCTAAGCTCTTGCCAAATTGTTCTCTTGTTTTAACATAACGCAAAGCAGCTTCAAAGGCGCCCGCTGTCAACCCAGTAGCCAAATGTGAAATATCGGCACGCGTTGTTTTTAAAATATTGGCAACGTCTCGAAAGCCATTCACCTTTGGTAACCGACGTTCTTCGCCTACTTTCACATTAGTAAAAGTGATATGTCCATTTTGCACCATTCGTAGCGCAATTTTACCAGTAATTTTTTCAACCTGAACCCCGGCTGCTTTTCCAGGCACAATGAATGCTTTGACTTTTCCATCTGCTTCATCACGCGCAAAAACCGCCATTTCATCTGCGGTGCCTGCTCCGCCAATCCAACGCTTTTCTCCATTAATAATCCATGTATTGCCTTCTTTCCGTGCAGAAGTTGCTAAACCACCGGCAATATCTGATCCATGTAACGGTTCTGTCAAAGCAAAACAACCTTGATCTTTAAAGCTGGCTGCACGTGTCGCAAATTGTTCGATCTGCTCGGGGCTTCCACCGTTTAACAGCGTGGCATAATACAACCCGCCGTGAACAGTGTAAAAGGTCGCAATGGATGCATCTAATTTCGCCAATTCGAAGTAACGAAAAACATTATAAAGTTGACTCGGTACACGTTTATCTGCGCGTTCTTCAAATAGCAAAGGATTATCCATAATTCGAACTTTAGCAATTTCAGCAAAAGCAGCAAAAGGAAATTCCCCTTTTTCCCAATATTCATTCACATAAGGACGTACTTTCGTTTCTAACACTTCCCGTAATTCTTGTAAAACTTGCAGTTCACCTATTGTTAAGCCTTGTGCGTATCCATATAAGTCTGATGGATAAAAAGTCGCCAAATCTACTGGTTTTTTTAATGTTTGCTCTGTCATCCGTGTAACGCTCCTTATTATAAGTATAGTCAGAAAATAATGTTGAGGCATTGCTTTCTGTTATCAAATGGCTAAAACGCTTACAAATATAGTGTAAAACATTTTACCGAAATTACTACTTACGGTAAATAATAGTAGCTATTAGTAAAATTAATTGCTGAATTTTTTTGTAAAAAAAGAAACCAACGAATGCCGTTGATTTCGATCTTTCCATCATTTATTCTGTTTTTGGTGGAAACGGAATGCGCGGTGGCTGGCTCCGTTTTAAGGAGGAACGTATTTCCTTTCCGGTTTGATCCCACTGAATCATATGATAAAACGCATCATGATAAAAAATAAACTGAGCTTGTTGTTGATAAGCTTCTGCGAGCAAGGCTTCTTTCGCAAAAATAGACGTCATCGGATAATCATCATACGCCAAAACCCACAATGGATTTTGATGGGCATGCGTTGGCATAATATCTGCCATGTGAATCAGCCTTTCCTCCTGTTGGTGTAACCGAATAATCGCATGTCCTTTACTGTGTCCGCCGGTATGAAGCATTTCAATCTCTGGCGTAACAAATAACTGCTCGCGATAGGTCACGATTTGTTCCTGAATAGGTACCCAATTTTCTTGCCAATAGGTACTTTTTGAACGGATATTCGGATGCTGCATTTCTTCCCATTCTATTTCATTGACATAAATCACTGCTTTCGGAAAAGTCGAGACCAAACGCCCTGCTTTTAAGGTTGTTAATCCACCTGCATGGTCAAAATGTAAATGCGTCATCAGAATGACATCAATGTCCGTCACGTTCAGCCCTAACTCCGCTAAGTCCTGCTCCACCTGGGATTCATAGGCAACCCCATAATTTCGCCGTTGTTTGTCACTTAATTTCCCCGCACCCACACCGGCATCAATTAAATAATGCTTATTGTGAAAGTTTACTAAGATCGGCTCCGTTACGAGTTCAATTTGATTCTTTTCATTTACTGGATATTTCCGTGTCCATAACGGTTTGGGCACCACGCCAAACATCGCCCCACCATCCATGGTCGTTGTTCCACCATTTAACCAAGTCAACGTCATATCATGAAACACTAATTGATCCATTTATCCTCGCTCCTTATTTCAATGTATTTACGTAAGCGCTTCATCCCTCAACAGCTCCATTGTAGCAGAAAAAAAAAGAAAAGATAGCCACATTCATAGTTTTAAATGAAGAACAGATTGCCAAGAGAGAGGTGTATATCCCGATTGTTTTTATTTACATTTCATGATATTAGATTAAGAACGTTATAGTTGGATATTTAAAAAAATCGGCAATCGCAATTTACATTTCATGATATTAGATTAAGAACGACACTAGATGCTGAAAGTATGAATCCGTCCGATATTTACATTTC
>JAATGB010000070.1 GCA_015654945.1 Lactobacillales bacterium
AAACAGTTAACTGAATTTCTGCGCTTTTATCAGCAGGCATTGGATACTGAGAAAAGAGAAGCCGACGGAGTAGCTCCTGCTCGGAAATATCTTGAACGGGTCGAAAAACTTACAAATCTCACTGAGCTAAACAATCAGCTGGCTTCTTGGACTTTGGATGGCTTGCCATTGCCGTTTATAATTGATGTAGATGCGGATATGAAAAATACCAGTATTCATACATTGCTAGCCTATGCACCACGCTTGTTTTTACCAGATAAAACGTATTATGCAGCGGAAAATGAAACTGGAAAAAAACTTTTAGCGGTTTTCGCTGATATGTCCACAAAATTATTATTACTCTTTGGTAAAACCGAAGTAGAAGCCAAGCAAGTTGTAGCAGAAGCCCTAGCTTTTGATCGCTTACTGGTCCCTCATGTAAAAGATTCTGAGGAAGCCGCAGATTATAGTAAAATATATAATCCACAAAGCTTTGATACTTTTGTAAAACACTCTTCATTTCTTGACCTCTCTAGTTACATTCAGGAATTAATTGCAAGCAAACCTGAAGAAATAATCGTTGCTGATCCGGCATATTATCAAGCGCTTGATCAATTTTTGACTGAAGAAAATTTTCCATTGTTGAAAAGCTGGCTCCTGACAGTTCTTGTGAATTCTTTAAGCAAATTTTTAACCGAAGAATTACGCCAAGTTTCGAGTCAATACCAACAAGCCTTATCCGGCAGTCAAGAAATTACTAAACCGAAGAAAGCCGCTTATTATCTTGCGTCGGAAACGTTTGATCAAGTGGTGGGAGATTATTATGGTCGGACTTATTTTGGAGAAAAAGCAAAAGCCGATGTCCAACAGATGGTCAAAAATATGATTCGGGTTTACAAAAAACGGTTAGAGACGAATCAATGGCTTAAGAAAAAAACACGAGAAAAAGCCATCATTAAACTCGAACATTTAGGTATTCAGATTGGTTATCCAGATACAATAAAAGAAATTTATGGCAAATTTATTGTTGATGAAACTGCTTCTCTATTAGAAAACACGATGACTTTTACTCATCTGACCAAGCAAGATACCTTTGCGAAGTGGCACACGCCCGTCATTCGGGAAGAATGGGAAATGAGCGCTCATACAGTCAATGCTTATTACCATCCATTTCGTAATATGATTGTTTTTCCAGCCGCAATTTTGCAAAAACCATTCTATAATTTTGAAAATAGCAGCAGCACAAATTATGGTGGAATAGGTGCCGTAATCGCTCATGAAATTTCCCATGCTTTTGACAACAACGGTGCGCTATTTGATGAACTTGGAAATTTAAACAATTGGTGGACCGATGAAGATTTGCAGCACTTCCAACAATTAGGGGAAGAAATGATTCAGCAATTTGAAGGCTTACCTGTGTTAGATGGACAAGTAAACGGTAAATTAACGGTTTCGGAGAATATTGCTGATGCCGGTGGTCTTAGCTGTGCCGTTGAAGCCGCGAAGCAAGATGCAGAAGTGAATCTTGCAGAGCTCTTTACAAACTGGGCAACGATTTGGCGTAATAAATCATCCGCTGAATATACAAAGCTATTGTTAGCAATTGATGTTCATGCTCCAGCCAAATTACGGGCAAATGTGCAACTAAAAAATAGCGCTGATTTCTACTCAGTTTTTTCGATTGCTGCAACCGATCCGATGTATTTAGAGCCAGCCAAACGAGTGCATATCTGGTAAATTTTTCGAAATATAGACAAACAAAAAAGCTCCTGATTGGGAACTTTTTTGTTTTTTTCATTAGCTAGAATGAACATATTTATGAACTGTTCCCAGAGATACATCGCAAGCTGTCGCAATTTTTCTTAACGACATTTTTTTCTTATGGAGTGTTTGAATTTTCTCAATCACTTCGTCATTAATTTGGGGCCGGCCTCCGATAACACCAAGCTCACGCGCGCGTTTTATGCCTTCTCTTGTTTGGTAAACTGTGTGCAAGTAATCCATTTGAGCCATCATGAAAACACTTTGATAAAAAGAAGGAACCTCTTCTGTATCTAAATTTTCTTCCATGCTTACAAATCGGATATTTTTATGATAAAACTCACGCATAACATCTTGTAATTCTCGTAGTTTTTTACCAAAAACCCGTAAATCGGAAACCATCACCGTATCATCAAAGTTCAATTTTTCAATTAGTTTTCTGAGCTCTTCTTCTTTATGAAATTCATTTTCTTCTATAAATAGCTTGTCACATCCATATGTTAGCACGCGCTCGATTTGGACAACTGTTTCCTCTGGATAATCTTTTCTAATGTAACCGTATTTCATTGTATCTTCTCCTTTTTATAAAGTCTCTTTAATTTACCCTTTGTTTAATGAACAAATTAAACAAACTAGCCCAAAACTATTTTTTACTTACTTATTGATCCTTTAATAATACAAAAACATTTACTCTTTTTCAACATATTTATTGATTTTAGTCAATTTTTATTTAAAAAAAAGAAAATAAATCTTGAATAAACAATTCTTTAATTCAATATTGTTTTTTATTGTTCATTTAAAAACAAGGGTTTTTTAAAACTGATTAACGGTTTTAAAAATCAAATAAAAAGATTAAGTTTTTTTATTTATATAGTTTCTGTCGTCACGAAATGATATAATTTCTACGAACATATTTATAAAGGAGAGATCTTCCAGCATGAATAAGAAAAAAAAACGATCCGCTTGGAAAATAATCCTTAGTATTTTCCTACTCATTTTATTGATTGTTGAAGTGGTGGTTGGGGTTTCTTTTGCAAGTGGTTATACTGCAGTAAAAGCTAAAAAGAAAAACGCCGAACAAACAGAAACGAATTTTAAAGGACAACAAGCGGATGATAAAAATGATATCAATGTCTTACTGATCGGCACTGATTCACGTGGCAACGATCAAGGAAGATCGGACACCTTAATGATTGCCCATTATGATCAAAAGGCAAAAGAACCAAAATTGATTTCAATTATGCGTGATTCCTATGTAGATATTCCTGGACATGGGAAAGAAAAAATCAACGCGGCATACTCTTATGGCGGGGTAGAGCTTGTTCGTCAAACAATTAGTGAAAACTTTAATATTCCGATTGAATACTATGTTGTAGTGAATTTCAATAACTTTAAAGACATTATTGACACGCTCTTTCCAAAAGGCTTAGAAATCAATGCAGAGAAAGATTTAGAACTAGATGGCGTCTCCATTTCAAAGGGGTTACAGAAAATGAATGGCGAACAAACACTTCAGTATGCACGCTTCCGTCATGATGATGAAAGTGACTTTGGTCGCGTTCGCAGACAGCAACAAGTTCTTTCTGCGGTTGCCACACAAGCAGCTGACTTGGGCAGTATTACAAAAATACCAAAAACTGCCGGAAAACTATTCGGCTATATTTCGACCAATGTTTCAGAAAAAGTGATTATTAGCTGTGCGAAAGATTTTGTTTTAGGTAGCACCAAAAACGTTAAAACTCTTTCCATTCCAATTAAAGATTCATGGAGCTTTAATGACTATACAGATTCAGGTAGCGTGCTAGAAATCGACACCGAAAAAAATGCCGCCGCAATTAAAGAATTTATCACCGAATAATTTGCTAAAGATGATGTGTCATCGATCATTCCAAAAAAGCCATGGAATCAATGTATCATGATTTCATGGCCTTTTTCGATTTTTTTTGCTAAAAATGAACGATTGTAAAGCTTTATCCCTTACTCTCATTGGTTCGATACTTATTATTTTCTAAAAAAAGCCATTAATTCCGGAAAGCTTTCGTGGGTCAATGAATACTGTTTAACAACCCTGCCTTGTTCTAGCTGAATCACATAATCGCAGCAATGAGCGAGCAGCTCAAAATCATGAGAAATCACAAAAATACTTTTCTGTTGTGCCGCTAAAGCAGTGAGGCAACTGGCCACTGCTTGCATATGCCCTAAATCAAGACCACTTGTTGGCTCATCAAATACTACTAACTCTTTTTCACTTGCTAGGGCGCTGGCAATCGCTACGCGCTGTTTTTGTCCACCTGAAAGTGATAACGGATGTACAGACGCTAATTCTAGAATTCCCATTTGTTCCAAGTAGCGGTGTGCAGTTGCTGCTACTGGATTTTTCATGCTTAAAAGGACTTCATCTACCACAGATTCCGTAAATAATTGATGATTCACATCTTGCATCACCAGATAACTTTTTTTCAGACGTGCTTTCCGATCAAGAGCCTTTTTTTCAAAAATCAGCTTGCCTTGATTTTTCTTTTCTAGCCCACAAAGGCAACGAGCAAAAGTTGATTTTCCTGCACCATTATGGCCAATAATGGCAATCACTGCATTTTTAGGGATTTCTAATTTTTGAATACTTAAGGCAGCTCGCTCTGCTTGTTTGTACTGAAAATGAAAGTCTTTCAAGATCAGTTTATCTGTAACGTTCTTTTCCTTTGCTGTCAGCTTAATTTGTCCCAATGAAAATGGACGCAACCCCATCTTGTTTAACTTTTCTGTCGTTATCTTTTTTAGTTTTTCTGCACGATAGTCACCAGTAATTCTGCCTTCTTGCAAATAAATAAAACGATCAACTAATTCAGATAAATAGTACAAACGATGCTCTGCAATAATAATGGTCTTGCCGGCTTTTTTCCAATAAGAAATTTGTTCTTTTAGCTCTTCTATTGCCTGAATATCCAAATTTGAGGAAGGCTCATCCAAGACATAAATGTCATTTTGTGTAACAGATACTGAACCACAAGCAATTTTTTGCTTTTCTCCGCCAGATAGCTGAAAAATATCACGATTCATTAATTTATCCAATTTCAGCTCATCAACAGTCTTATTGATTCGTTCGCGAATTATTACTGGCTCAATTCCCTGATTTTCACAGCCGAAAGCCATTTCTGCTGTTGTATTTGTACTAAAAAATTGAGAACGCGGATTTTGAAAAACTGAGCCCACTGTTTGGGCCAGTTCTTGCAATTTTATTTTCGCTGGATTCTTTCCGTCAACAGTAACTTCTCCCGTTAATTCACCTGGATAAAAATGAGGAATCAAACCATTGATCATGCGAGTTAGAGTTGTTTTACCACAGCCAGAAGCCCCACATAGCAACACAACCTCGCCTTTTTTAATATGTAAATTGATATTTTTGAGTCCCTTTTCCCGCTGTTCTCCTACATAATTAAAGCTTACATTGTTCAAATCAATCATGCTCTTCCTCCACCTCCGTTCAAAGCTTCTTTTACCTATTAAGTGCTTCTTTATTTTAATATTGCTATTTTGCAGAACAATAAGTAAATACCAAACCGAAAAGAACAAGCAGCCAGCCATAGTCCCAGCTCCCGAGCTTTACTGTTTCAATGCTGGTCCGTTTATGTGTCACACCTAATCCACGTGTCAATGCAGAAGCGGCTAATTCATCACCAATTTTAACAATGGAGGCCATTA
>JAATGB010000086.1 GCA_015654945.1 Lactobacillales bacterium
CTTCTATTTTCAACAAACTATTCATTTCCTGTGTTAATTTTTTCAAAGCGGATTTCTTTTATCTCCGGGTTTAGTTTTTTATAAGTAAATGCCAATCCAACGCCCGTTTGAATCGTTAAAGCACGGTTTTCAATATCATAGCCTACCCAATAACGAGTAAAGTCGCTCAACGGAGTATCAGCAGTCGGATGTTCCAAACCACGAGGGATAATGACTGCTCTGAAAGCAGCATATAACTGGTTCATTCCGTTATCTGCTTCGAAGGCATCCATAAATTTTGAAACGAAAAAAGCTCTGACAAAACGTGAAGCTGAGGTGTAATCTCCAGGTAGTCCGGTTAAACCAGAACCAACCCCATTTTCAATTGTCGCCAAAGTTATTTTTTCATTGATTTTCTTCGCGGGATGATCCACATTTTGGAGACTGATATAGTTTCTAATGTTGGTCGTATGCCAAGCGTATTCGGGACTATTTGTCATGACACCTACATTTTCATAAATTTCAAAAGCACCTTTTTTTGTCGCTTCAAGCACAACGCTTGCTCCAGTTCCATCCACAAAAGTGTAATGTAGTGGAAAGCTTAGTTCTGTCCCATGAAAGCTTATTTTCATGTCGACTAATCCAAATTCTTGATAATGTTCTTTGACTTCTTGAACACTTTTAAAGTGGGTTAAGATATACGTCACAAACTCTTCGCCCAAAACAGGCGTTAATTGCCGTTCTTGTAGGTTTTTAATTGAATCATAGGTGGTTTCCATCAAGACTTGCATGTCTCCTGTTAACCCATGTTCATTGATTCCGTCGAATAATAAATTAGTTCCTTCAAGTCCGACACCTACAACGGCATATTTAGAACGCCAAGATTTAACCGCACTCATTAACTCGATTCCAGCTGGGATGGTGCAAATCGCAGTATCGGCATTCGGAAATTCTTTATCTTCATGAAACATAGGGAGTCCGATGTCCATTGTTCTACCCCAAAAGACATGGCCATTCGTAGCGGTTAGTTCGATTCCTGTACACATATTTTTGCACTCCTTCTTCCGTCTTTTTTTATGAGTAAGCCCTTCATGCTTTTTAAATTCTGATAAAGTAGCCTTTTTAATAGTATAGTCCTTAAAAAGTTTTTTGTTAAGTAACAACTTGTTCAAGAGTTAAATCAAAACAATTTGATGCATTGTTTCAACTAAAGCATTATACTAAAGAAAGAATGGTTTATTTTATGGGGGAGAAAAATGAATAATAATGATATATTAATTCGGCTACGCTATGCGCTGGACATTAAAGATGCAGATATGATCGAGATTTTTAAGCTAGGTGGTTTAGTCGTTACCCGAGAGGAATTACGCGTGTTATTAACGAAGCAAAATGCGGAAGAAGAGCTTCCACGAGATGCGGTGTGCGATAATCGAACAGTAGAAATTTTTTTAAATGGCTTGATCATCTATAAAAGAGGTCAGCCGCCTGTGAAAAGTACGGAAGCCCCAAAGCAGAACTTTTTAATCACAAGTCAAAGTAATGTTAACAATGTCTTGCTGAAAAAAGTAAAAATTGCCTTAGCGCTGACCAGTGAGGAGCTGCTTGATATATTGAGACTTGCGGGCGTCTATGCTTCAGATAGTGAGCTAAGTGCAATTTTAAGAAAAGAAGGGCACCGAAATTACAAAGAATGTGGAGATCGTTATGCCCGGAATTTTCTAAAAGGGCTAGCCATCCACTATCGGGAATAAACAATAGAAAAGCAAATATAGAAAACAAGAAAGAAATGGAACAAGCGTGAGCTACACTCGTTCTGTTTCTTTTTGCATGGTCAGATTTCGCCTCATTTTTCAAACGCCTTACCGGTTTTTATGGACCACTTAGCAAAAAGTATCGGACAACCAAGTTTCTTTTTGCTAGACTTATTTCATAAAAAAAGATGGGAAGATTGAACATGGTAGAAATAACAATTGAAGCTCTTACAAAAGAATACACAAACAAATTGGCGGTTGATCATATCGATATGCGGATTAAGAAAGGAGACTTTGTTGCCTTTCTAGGTCCAAATGGTGCGGGCAAATCAACGACAGTTGGCATGTTGACCGGTTTAATCACGCCAAGTAGTGGGAGCATTCGCTTTGGAAAGCTAAAACCGGGAACCGTGGCTTATCACAATAAATTAGGCGTGGTCTTTCAAAACAGCGTTCTGGATAATCAATTAACCGTGCAACAAAATTTAAAAGTCCGGGCACAAATGTATGAACGTACTTCGCAGGATGTGCTTCAACAAGTAATTACTGAGCTGGGCTTAAATAATTTTTTGAAACAAAAATATGGCACTCTATCTGGTGGTCAAAGACGGCGGGTCGATATTGCGCGAGCGTTACTGCACCAGCCTGAAATTCTTATTTTAGATGAGCCCTCTACTGGATTAGATATTCAAACGAGAAATGTTATTTGGGATACATTGAAAAAGTTGCAGAAAACGATGCAGCTGACAATTTTTTTGACAACTCATTATTTAGAAGAAACAGAAAATGCGGATTATGTTTATGTGATTGATAAGGGCAGAATCATCGCAGCAGATTCGCTGGATCGGTTAAAACAGACCTATGCACAATATCACCTAACGTTGACGCCAAAGGATCTACAAAAGCTACGCGTACAATTAAATAAACTGGGAATAGCACCTAGCGAAAATAAAGGCAAGCTACAGCTGATAGTATCTGATTCTGCACAATGTCTGACGATCTTACAGCGCTATCGAAACCTTATTACGGACTTTGAATGTCGCCAAAGTGATATGAATGATATTTTTGTCCACTTAACAGGAAAGGAGATGCGGTAATGATTGCTTTCAGTAAACGTAATTTAACTTTGTTTTTTAATAGTAAGAGTAACCTGTTTTTTTCGGTGATGGGCGCTTTGATCGCATTTGTTTTATATTTAGTCTTTTTAAAAAATAATTTGATCACTAGTTTTCCGTTCAAACTTTCGCATGATTTATTGGATGCGTGGGTCATTTCAGGTATATTGGTGGTCACTGCGGTTACCACATCCTTGCATGCTTTAAGCCAAATGATTACAGATCGTGAACAAGGTAGGTTGGCTGATTTTACGGTGACCTCGGTTCCGTTTTGGCAATTACAAGCAAGCTACTTGCTTTGTAGTTTTTTAATTAGTGTGAGTATGCAATTGTTCATGGGTCTAATTATGTACAGTTATTTTGCGGTTACGGACGACATAACGATTCCTTGGGAACTCACACCTAAAATTATCCTGCTATCTTGTTTGAGTAGTTTTGTTTGGACAACCTTTAATTTGCTGATTTTAAGTTTTGTTAAACAAGTAAAAACCTTAAGTCAATTAGGCTCAATCATTGGGACGGCTTCTGGATTTTTTGCGGGTGTTTATATGCCGATTGGTGTTTTGCCGAAGACAGCTCAATTCATCACTAAGTTGACGCCAGCTCCTTATAATGCAGCTCTTTATCGGCAATTTCTGCTGAAGGATCTCCTGAAAGAACAGCTAAGCGGACTAAGTCATGTGCAACGCCAACTTTTTGAAAAGCAAATGGGAATTCACTTAAGTCTGAATGGCTTCTTATCAAGTAGCCAAATGATTTTGCTGTTAGGTGCTTTTTTCTTAGGATTTACGCTTGTAGCTGCGGTTGCAATGAAACATAGTCGACGAGCAAACTTGGGACATGTATAATTGTTTTATAGACCAATGATCAAGAAAAGGTGTGATCGTGACGAAAATTATATTTGAACAAGATGATTCGCTTGATTTTGATGAGGTAATACTTTCAATTAGTGCAAAAAAATTGTCAACGGAAGTTCATTCGCTATTAGATTTACTTAATAATATTCCATCAAAAAACCATCCAACAAAAAGCATCCCTTTGCTAACAAAAGAGCAAGTCATGATGGTTTCGATTTTGGAAATTGTCGCGGTGGAGGTTGTTGATCAACAGTTAAGTGTGCATACAGCACAGCATAGTTATTTGGTGAGGGAACGATTAAAAAACTTTTTAGCACGACTAAATGATACAGCTTTTTTACAAATCAGTCGGAGTGTGGCGATTAATATCGATCAGCTGCAAGCTTTAGAAGCAGAATTCTCCGGTAATATGACTGCGAAAATGATTGATGGGCGAACATTAATTGTGAGTCGCAGTTATGTACCAGATTTAAAACGACGATTGGGGTTGTGAGGTAGAGATATGCAAATACTAAAAAAAATAGTCATTGAAGTTTGGTTTGCGATTATGGTGGGATCTACTATTTATTTAGTAGCGTTAATGTCTGGTGCGGTAACGATTCGGCCGACTGCACAAAATATTGCCGGTCTTTTTTTGATGGTGGGATTAATTGGTTTGCTATCCCCTTTGTTTCAGATGGAAGGCGCGCCCTTTGTATTCGTAGTAGGTATTCATTTTTTGGGTACATTTTTCATTGTAACGAGTTGTAATTTTTTGTTTCATTGGGATTTTCTTGCACAGCATAATCTGCTGAATTTTATCGTTAATTTTTTTGTGATTTACTTAGTGGTTTGGGTAGGGCTCTATATGTATTGGTGGCTAACAGCGAAGCAGCTTAATACAAAGCTAAAGGAAAGACGCAAAAATCGCGAGTGAAAATAAAACAAGAATACTGGTAAAAAATATAAAGAGAAGTAGTATGATTTTATAAATAGCCAAGCAAATTTGCTTGGCTATTTATTTTCATCCTATAAGATGTGCCTGATTTATTGGTTTATTTTTTCACTTTCGCATATTCTAGATTAAGCGAGTCCGCCATTTGTAAAAATGACTTGTCCGTTAACCCAACGTGCTGGACCAGCTAAAAATGCGACTGTTTCTGCGATATCTTCTGGTTGACCGAGACGTTCCAAAGGAGTTGCTTGCGCTAAATGCTCAATCATTGCATCATCTTTACCAGTCAGAAATAAAGGTGTCGCAGTTGGACCGGGTGCGACTGCATTGACAGTAATATCTTTGCCTCGTAGCTCTCGTGCTAAAATTAAAGTAAGTGATTCAACTGCAGCTTTGCTAGCGGCATAAGCACCATAATTTGGAAAATTCGTTCGAGTCACGGAGGTCGAAAAATTAATAATCGCCCCACCTTTGCGAACTTTTAAAGCAGCTTGCTGAGAGATGACAATTGTTCCACGGACGTTTGTCCGGTGTATTTGATCAAAATCTGCAAGGTCCAGCGCAGCGATGGGACTTAATTTCATGATCCCAGCAGTATTGACAACAACATCGATACCACCAAAATAGTTTTCAACTCGATTAAAAGCATTGCTCATAGCAACTTCATCCGCAATATCGCCCTGCACGCTAATCGCTTGCCCACCAGAAGCAACAATCGTGTTAACAAGTGTTTCAGCTTTATCCTGATTGCTTGCATAATGAATTGCTACAGCATAATCTTCTTTCACTAATTTTTCTACAACAGCTTTACCGATTCCGCCTGAACCTCCTAAAATGAGCGCTACACGTTTATTTTTTTGCTCTGTCATTCGATATTCACTCCTTAAATTTTTGACTGAAAGTTACTTTTTAAAAAATAAGTAACTTCATGATTGAGATTATACGCTCTTTAGTTACTTTGTCAATTATTTGTAACTTTTTTATTTTTGAGTGCATACGTGTATAATAAAAAGCAGGAAATCAATAGAATAGAGGAAATTGCAATGGCTAGATTGACACAAAAAATTATCTTGGATATGGCAGGAAAAATAATTTACGAAAAAGGTATGGAGAAAACGACCTTGTATGATATTGCTAAAAATTTAAAGGTTACCCATGCTGCTTTATATAAGCATTATCGAAATAAAGAGGACTTGCTTCAAAAGCTGGCTTTACGTTGGTTAGAGGAAACCTCACGGGATTTGTTTACGTGGGAAGCGAAGCAAAAACTATCACGGCAAGAAAGTCTTCATGAGTGGTTATGGTTGCTTGCTCGAACGAAAAAAAAATTGTATGAAACGGATCGCAGAATGTTCTTACTCTACACGGATTATATCGAACACAATAGTGAACTCGTAGCCGAGCATTTAGGACATCTGGCACAAAAAGCGGAAGAAGTCAGCGGATGGACGAATCAAGGAGCAGCTATCATTACGGCGTTTGTGTATTTTCATAATCCCTATTTCGCCAATCGTTGGGGACAAGCAGATTATTCTAAACTATTTGAAGGTGTTTGGTCATTACTGGTCAATAGTAAAGAGCGAAATAGGTAAGAATAAGTTGGATGACGTTGGGCTGTCAGAATTCTTATAGCGATAATGGTTACAAAAATCTAAGGATACCAGACGCCGCAAGCTTTTTAAATAGAGAAGACCGCTTCTTTTCGAGAGAGTAAGCAAACTATTGTGCACACGTTTCATGCTAGCAACCAATAAAATTCACAATTTTTTATTGACAAAGCGGCTTCACTTTTGTAAACTACAATCAGTTACTATAAATCTTGCGAAAATTCTGACAATTAACAGGTGATAAGAATGACAACCATCGGGAAAACAATGATTATTTTATTATTATGAGTGGGGCTTTTTTGAAATTTTATTCAAAAAGTCCCTATTCGCATTGCATCAAGAAGAAAGCAGTTCTTCTCTGATGGAATGTTTTTTTATACCTGTTTTTCGTTTAAAGAGGAGGGATTCAAAAAGTATGTCGCTTAAAATAAGTAACCATTCAGTAGCGACTAGCCTTCGTGAATAAAACCAGGCGTGACGAGTTTGTTAAAAATCCGCTAACGTAAAAGCCGGACATTAACAGATAAGTGAGAGTAAAAAATACTTTAACATAAAGCGAAAGCTTTAAAATTTTTGATTATTACAAACCTTCATGTAAGGTTTTAACGATAAAGAAATAGGCTGTTTGGTCACTTTGGTAAGATTTTGTGAC
>JAATGB010000069.1 GCA_015654945.1 Lactobacillales bacterium
TATCATGTTCCAGCCGATTTTAGTGTGATGGGATTTGATGATATTAGTATTATTCCCTATATGAGTCCGCAATTGACTACTGTCCATAATCCGATCATTCAGCAAGGAGAAGAAGCGGTTGCTCAATTAATTGATTTAATTCATGGCACAAAGCAGGGAACTTCAGTTGAGTTAAAGGGAAAGCTGATTGTCCGTGAAACGACTGGCAAACCACGAACGAAAAGTGAATAGTTGAGCTGAAATAAAAACGTTTTTATTCAGACATATTCGTAAATGTTGCAGAAAATAAAAACGTTTTTATTCACGAAGGAGGAATTAAAAGTGGTGAAAAAAGAACCGATAAATCGCCGATTGAAAAACTATTGGGAAAAATTTGGCAAACAATGGCAGCTACAATCAATGGCGATTCCTGGCGTGGTTTATATGATTATTTTCAATTTCATTCCGATCTATGGCTTGGTGATTGCATTCAAAAATTATACAGTCATTGATTCCATTGGTAATGCAGATTGGGTAGGCTGGCAAAATTTTGAAATTGTCATGAAAGATCGTTATTTTTGGCAGTCCGTTGTAAATACGTTAGCGATTAGCGGCTTAAAATTACTGTTTGGCTTTGTTTTACCGATTATTATTGCCATTATGATCTATGAATTAAGAGCGGGTGTTTTTAAACGGGTGATTCAGACCATTTCGTATCTCCCACATTTCCTGTCATGGATTATTTTAGGTGGGATGCTCATTACCTGGTTTTCAACAACAGGGATGATTAATCAACTCTTGCAAATGTTTGGGATCGTTACCCAACAGAATCATATGTTAGATGCCAATAAGTATTGGTGGATTGCAGCCCTTTCAGATGTATGGAAAGAAGCAGGCTGGGGAACGATTCTTTATCTAGCAGTCATGTCAAAAATTGATCCGACCTATTATGAAGCGGCTAAGATGGATGGTGCCGGTCGCTTGCGCCAAGTCTGGAGTATTACAATTCCAATGATGAAAAGCATTATTTCTCTTAACTTTATTCTGGCAGTTAGTGGTCTTTTCAACTCAAATTTGGATCAAACACTGGTTTTAATGAATTCGCAAAATCAACAAAAATCGGAAGTCATTAATTCATATGTTTATCGTTTAGGGTTACAACAAGGTGATTTTTCTTATGCAACAGCAGTTGGACTTGGAGTCTCGATTATTTCAGTGCTTTTATTAGTGGTCACAAACTTGGTTACAAAAAAATTAAATGACAATAAATCCGTTTTATAGGAGGTGATTATCCATGAAAAAACCAAAATTAACACTTTCCAAGCCAAAAAGTAATGTAGTACAAGACAAAGATAGCAAGTTGTTTAATTTTGTTAATATGCTGCTACTTTTATTATTTACGCTCTTGATTGTTGTGCCGATCTGGAACGTCGTAATTTCCTCTTTCGCAAGTAGTGAAGCATTAGCGAAGGGCGATTTCGTCTTTTTGCCTGCCGAACTATCGCTGGACAATTACCGCTCAGTTTTTAGCGATACCACGATTTGGAGCGCTTTATGGATTTCGGTCAGCAAAACGGTTTTAGGTGTGCTGGCTCATACCCTATTTTGTGCAATTATGGCCTATGCTTTGAGTAAACAGAGTTTAAAGGGAAGACCATTATATGCCACGCTAGGCATTATCACGATGTTTTTCTCTGGCGGCATGATTCCCACTTATTTATTAATTAAATCGCTAGGCCTACTTAATAGCTTTTGGGTTTACGTTTTACCTGCTTTGTTTAGTTATTATGATGTCATCATCTTGATGAATTTTTTTCGAGATGTTCCTGCATCACTTGAAGAATCTGCGAAGATCGACGGCGCAAGTGATTGGAAAATTTTTACCCGTATTTTTGTACCATTATCGAAGCCTGCTTTGGCAACCATTGCAATGTATCATGGTGTTTGGCAATGGAATGACTTTATGACCGCAAAGCTATATGTGACAAATAAAGCTTTGTATCCGTTGCAAATGAAGTTGTATGAAATTATTGTTCAGTCTCAAGCTGCTTCCAGTCAAGGGTTAACTGCAGCAGTCGCTATTGATACGACCTCAAAAGGCATTCAGCTCGCCACGATTGTTGTAACGAGCGTCCCTATTTTACTGATTTATCCGCTATTACAAAGACATTTTATTTCCGGGATGATGTTGGGCGCAGTGAAAGAATAATGGAACGATTTTATAATTAAGTAGTAAGAATTTAGTTGTATAAAAGGAGAGAATAAAAATGGAAAAAGCAACCGTGAAAAAAATGGTAGCGAGTATGTGTGTGGCAATTGTTTTTGTGCTTTTAGTAAGTGGATGTGGGGGAAGCAGCAGTAAAGATTCAAAGGAAAAAACAGCAAAATTACCTTCTTTGGGTAAACGCTATACACTTGATAAAGCAGAACCAGCGTGGAAATTGGATACCAAAAAAGAAACAACCAAATTAACATGGTATGTCAATGCAGATTGGTGGAACACGGAATTTGGTACCGATATGATCACGAAAAAAATCAAAGAAGATTTGAATATTGACATTGAATTCATTGTAGGAGATGATACCAAACTAAACACTTATTTTGCAGGTGGTGATATGCCAGATATCGTTTCAATTTTTGATTCGAATTCGACTGTTGCTCGAAAAGCGAATACATGGGCCTATCCTCTACAAGATTTGGCAGATAAGTATGATCCTTATTTTTACGATGTAGCCAGTAAAGATACGCTGAATTGGTACAAACTATCAGATAATAAAACGTATGGGTATCCAGATTACTCCAATGCAGCAGCAGATTATAAGAGTGGCGATATTTATTCGCGTGATGCGTTCATTATCCGACAAGATGTCTATGAAGCTATTGGGAAACCAGATATGACAACGCCTGAAGGTTTTGTGAAGGCGATGAAATTGATCAAAGAAAAGTTCCCCGATTTAATTCCGTTTGGCTTCAATGATTTCGCGAAAGACGGTTCGTCTAACGGCTCCATGGATGGTGTTATTCAAGATATGCTCGGTGTTCCCTATACAGATGCAGACGGTAATTATTATGACCGTAATGTAGACAAAGATTATTTAGCTTGGATTAAAGCGTTCCGTCAGGTGCATGCAGACGGCAATATTTCAGATGATTCCTTTACTGATGATGGAGATAAATTTAAGGAAAAAGTGTCGACTGGTAAATATGCGACAATGATGATTGGCAGTTTTGTTAATCAAGGGATTGCCCTACAAGAATTTGCAACAAATAATCCCACTGAAAAATATATCGCAGTCGATGGCATTCAAAGTACAGAAGGAAATGAAGCAACGCTTACGCAAGCTGGCATTTCTGGCTGGATGATCAATTATATTTCCCAACAATGCAGCGATCCAGCGAAAGCTATCCAAATTTTTACCTATTTGCAAAGTGAAGAAGGACAAATGCTAACAAACTTTGGCATTGAAGGAGAAACGTACACAGTTGCATCAGATGGCAAAGTGTCCTATACCGCGGATGCATTAAAAGTCCAAAATGAAAATCCAGAAGCTTGGCAAAAGGAGTATCGAATCGGTGAATTCATCCAATTTGGACACGATAAATACAAAGCACTTAGTGATGATTCTTATGTCGAAGCGGTGAAACAAATGCAAGAATGGGGCACGGATAAACTGGAACCCCAATTTGCTACTGAAAATATTGGACCAGATGCGGGTTCGCAAGAAGCACGAGCCTTAAGTGCCATTCAAACCAATTGGAGTACGACACTTGTTAGCATGCTACGCGCGAAAAGTGACAAAGAAGTCGAGCAACTAATAGCCAAATACAAAAAATTTGAAAAAGAAAACAGCATTCAAGCAATCAACAAAGTTCGTAATGAAAAAATTGCCGAGAATAAAAAGAAATTGGGTATCAAATAGAGTGCGATTAATAATAAAATACAGGAAACAAATGGCAATTATGTGAGGATTCGTTTCTGTATATTGCGAAAGGAGGCAACAGCATGCACCATTTTTTAAGTACGGATAGTAAAGCCTATCAGCTAATGATGCTATTTTATCAGTTACTTGTGATCAATCTTCTTTTTATTCTGAGTTGTGTCCCGCTGTTTACGATTGGGGCGGCGATTACGGCGTTATATAGTGTCACGTTTAAAATAATTCGCCATGAAGAAGAGAATGTCAGTGTCATGTATCTAAAAAAATTTAAGGCTGAATTTAAAAAAAGCACTCAAATTTGGCTTACGTATCTTGGCTTGATTCTGCTTTTTGGACTTGGGTATTCCGCGATACGCAGACTCTTTCAAAACCGACCTGAATTTTTCTTTCTGGTGCTAGTTTTCCTAAGCTTTGTCTTGCTCGTAACGAATTATGTTTTTCCCTTGGTTGCAAAATTTGACAATACAGCAACTGAAACCGTTAAAAATGCTTTATTTCTAGCGCTCAAACATGTACCCCAGTCGATTTTATTGTTTTTGATGTTTGTGGGAAGTACAGTGCTTATTCCTTTGTACTTTCCGACATGGCTCTTTCTCTGGGTCGGGATTGGTTTTGCACTTAATGCGTATCTTTCCTCCTTTGTGCTAGAAACTGTGTTTAAAAAATATGTCAATGTAGCAAAAACAATTTCGGAATAAAACATGAATAAATAAAAGGTGTGTGTTGTGATGTATGTAGGTTTTGATATTGGTGGAACGAATGTAAAGCATGGCGTTCTAAATGAAAGTGGGACAATTTTACAAAAAGGAATGTTTCCAACCAAGCAACAGCTTGAACAGCTATTGACTGATTTAGAAGCAACAACCAAAGAATACCAAAAAAACTACGAAATAGAAGGAATTGGCGTCAGCGCACCGGGAATCATTCAAAAAGATGGCTTTATGACAACCGGAGGGGCAATCCCGGAACTGTATGGGGTCAATTTGAAGGAGAAAATAGAAGCAAAAATTCAGTTGCCTGTTTATGTGGAAAATGATGCCAATGCCGCTGCCATCGCAGAACGCTGGATTGGACATGCAATTGGTGTGGAGAACTACTTATGTATTGTTTTAGGCACAGGTGTCGGCGGAGGAATAATCATTAATGGTAAAGTTTACCGTGGCGCACATGGAATGGCCGGCGAATTTGGCTATATGTTAACGAGAGAAATTACAGATAGCGAAAATATTGAAGAATCCTCTTTAAATTGGCGTGGCGCGGTAGTTGGCGGACTTTGCCGGCAATACAATAACCACCGAAAAGAGAAGATACCTATTACAAATGCACAAGTAATTATGCAGCGTGCGCAAAAAGGAGAAGCCTTGGCGTTGAAAGTCGTGACTGATTTTTATCAAGACTTAGCTGTCGGTTTGTTAAACCTAATTGGTTCCTTTGATCCGGAAGTGATTCTAATCGGCGGGGGAATTAGTGCCAACCCAGAATTTATGGCAACGCTGCAAGCGACTTTAAGTGAACTAGAGGATCGGCATGAAAGTATTGCGTATTTAAAGGATAAAACAATTGCACCTGTAAAAGCAGCAAAATTACAAAACGATGCCGGTATAATTGGCGCTGCTTATCAAATCAAAAGTCAATTAGAAAAATAAAATAATTCAGAATGAAAAGCGAGTCGACGAATAAATTGTCGGTTCGTTTTTTTGTCAGCTGTTAGTAAAAAGTTCTTTATTTAGTTGAGGCCACTAACGTTGCTTCAAAAATAAAAAACAAGCTTTTTTCCTGTTGAATCTTAAAGGTTAATTTAAGTTATAGCTGTTTTACTTGTAAATGAAAGAAAAATTCTTTAGAAAGCGTGATGGCGTGAAAAAATGTTTCTTTTGAGCGTATTTTTATTTCTCTGGATCTGGATGATTCATTCGATAAGATGCTGGTTGTATTATGGATATGACAAAAATACAACCAATTTAACTAACAAAAACAGAAGGAGTGAAACCTGATGTCAAACTTAACAACAGCCTTGCAAGACGCGCTAGAAAAAAAGGCACAACAACCTTTAATAAAATTTGCAGAGCAGTGGTATACAAAGGCACAAGTAAGCAAGGAAATAGATCATGTCCAAACAATCTTAGCAAAATCTGGTTTAACCCAAGGAGATCGTGTTTTGTTGGCACTACCTAATTCGTATCAGTTCGCTACAATTTATTTTGCTTTGATTGATTATGGCTGTATCGTTGTTCCCATGAATAGTCAATTATCAGGAACGGAGCTCGAAAACTTTTTGACCCGTTCCCATGTAAAAGCCGGCTTTCTTTTTGCAAAGCAAGAAGAACTGGCAAAAGAAATCATGACTGTGATGGCGGAATATCAATTTACGTTAATCACATTAGCGAAAGAAACAACATATCTGATCCAAGCAACTGATTTTTCATTACGCGCTATAGCAAATCCGCAAAAAACGATTTCTGATCAAGCCATCGCGATTCTACTTTATACTTCTGGTACAACGGGTCAACCTAAAGAAGTTAGTTTAACTCATGGACAGATTTTCCATTGTGCACAAGCAATTATCGCTTCACATCAGCTAACAGAAAGTGATTTAGCTTATAGCTTTTTACCTTTTTTCCATATTAATGCGCAAGTTGTTAGCTTGTGGTCGACTTGTTTAAGTGGTGGACGAATTATTATTCAAGAACGATTTAGCAGCTCAAAATTTTGGCAGATTGTGAATGAAGAAAATGTCACTTGGGTTTCCGCAGTTCCCACAATTATTTCTATCTTATTACAAAAGGATCGTCCCCAAAAAATTACTGATTCTTTACGCTTTGTTCGCTCAGCCTCAGCACCACTTTCGAAATATACAGCGGAACGATTTGAAAAAAAATTTCAGTTACCTATAATCGAGTCTTATGGGATGACAGAAGCAGCCAGTCAAATCTGTGTGAATCCTGTACCGCCCGAAAAACACAAACTCGGCTCTGTTGGAAAACCAACTGGAGTAGCTTTGCAGATAGTGGATGAATCAGATCAAGCAGTTCAACCTTTGACACAAGGAGAAATTGTGATTAAGGGTGGTCATGTGGTGACGCACTATACGAAAGCGGCGAACCAAAACGATTTCCGAAATGGTTGGTTTCATACCGGAGATATTGGCTATATAGATAATGAAGGTTTTGTTTTTATTACAGGACGCAAAAAAGAGTTAATTAATAGCGGTGGTGAAAAAATCAGCCCGTATGAAGTCGAACAAACTATTGAAAAGCTAACCGCAGTCACAAAAGTCGCTGCCGTGGGGATCAAACACCCAATTTATGGCGAAACGGTTGCCGTTTACGTCATTAAAAATGTAGAGACAGATCTTTCTGATCAAGAAATAAAAACTGAAATTTTTGAATTTTGTCAGAAAAATTTAGCAAAATACAAGCGCCCAACGGAAATTCGTCTCGTTGCAAGCTTACCAATTGGACCAACCGGGAAAATTCAAAGAAATAAACTCGTTATGAGTTCTATGTAATTAAAGACAGGTAAAGAAGGGAAGAAAATTAATTTATGAAGAAAAAAGGCATCGTGGGAATTTTGCTAATGCTCTGTTTCGTATTTGTCATGACAGGTTGCAGTTCCTCTTCAAGCAGTTCAAGTGAAAAGAAAGACAAAACAGTCGTATTAGGCTACCAGAAAGGTGATCAGTTTCATATTGCGAAAATCGAAGGTTCTTTACAAAAAGAACTAGAAAGCCAAGGATACACGGTTAAATGGAAACAATTCCAAGATGGTCCTTCGATGTTAGAAGCCTTAAATGCGGGAAGTATTGATTATGCGCGAACTGGTGATACACCGCCGATTACGTCGCAGGCAGCTGGATCAGATATTGTGTATGTAGGCGTGGGTACTTCTAAGACCGAGGGAAGTGGCATTCTCGTTTCAAACGATTCGGACATAACGAGTGTTAGTGATTTAAAAGGAAAAAAAGTCGCTTTTTCGAAGGGATCAAGCTCTCATTATTTATTAATCAAAGCACTAGAAGCAGCTGGACTGAGCTATGATGATATCACACCTAAATATTTAAAACCAGGAGAAGCGCGTGTCGCGTTTGAAAATGGGGATGTCGATGCATGGGTCGTCTGGGATCCTTATACAGCAGCGGCAGAGGTTGAATCAAATGCCAAATTGTTAGTTGACGGTGATGGCCTTACGACAGATCGAGATTTCTTCCTTTCGACGAAAAAATATGCCAAAAGCCATACGAAATTAACGGCAACGATTTTGGAAGAAGTAGGAACTGCTATGACCTGGGCAAACGAAAATCATGACGAACTCATTAAGGAACTTGCTTCAGCATTAGATATGGATACCGAAGTGATTACCAAAGCTGTCAATCGTCGGACTTATGGGGTGGATGAACTAACCGATGATATTAAAGAGGAGCAACAAGATATCGCAGATACTTTTTATAAATTAAAGTTAATTCCAGAAAAAATAGACGTTTCAAAAGCATTTTTAGAGTAGAGAGTGGTGAAGTAAATGAAAAGAAAAAAGTGGGACAACCTGATAATTCCTTTTATTGTTCCTTTAGTCGTATTGATTCTGTGGCAATACTTTAGCTCGATTGGTGTCATTTCAGATCGGATACTCCCTTCGCCAACGGATGTAATAAATAAAGGAATTAAATTAACACAAACGGGTGAATTACCGGCGAATATTTTAATTAGCCTCCGCCGAGCAGTTATTGGTTTTATTCTTGGCGGAAGTATTGGTTTTATTTTAGGCATGGTGAATGGCATGTTTCAATTATTTGATCGGGTCTTTGATACATCAATCCAAATGTTGCGAACCATTCCCCATTTATCGTTGATTCCATTAGTGATCTTGTGGTTTGGAATTGATGAAGCAGCAAAGATCTTTCTCGTGACGATTGGGGTTCTTTTCCCGATATATATCAATACATATCATGGTGTCAAACAAGTTGATCCCGAATTAATTGAAATGGGCAAAGCATATGGTCTGAATCGTTGGAAATTATTTACAGAGATCGTTTTTCCCGGTGCACTTTCTTCTATCTTAGTCGGTGTTCGCTATGCGCTAGGGATTATGTGGACGAGTTTGATCGTTGCTGAAACGATTTCGGCTGATTCAGGAATTGGCTATATGGCTACAAATGCGCGGGAATTTATGCAGATGGACACGATTGTTTTATGTATTGTTATTTATGCATTATTAGGGAAATTTTCGGACGTGATCGCACGCATGCTGGAAAATCGTTGGCAGAAGTGGTCCATACGATAGGGGGAAAAACGAATGCAACCATTAATTAAAGTAACAGACTTATCCATGGAATATGGAGATAAAAAAGTTCTTGAAAATGTGAGCTTAGAGGTATATCCTGCCGAATTTATTGCTATTATCGGGAAGAGCGGCTGTGGTAAAAGTACGTTTTTACGACTGCTATCAGGACTGGAAACGGCAGTAGCTGGTGAAATCAGCCAAAATGGTCAAACGGTTCAGGGGATAAATTCACAAGCACGAATTATGTTTCAAAATGATCGATTTCTTCCTTGGAAAAAGAACATTGGAAATGTCGGAATTGGCTTAAAGGGTGAGTGGCGGAAACAAGCCCGCCAGCTCTTAAAACAAGTTGGACTGGAAGGCTACGAAGAACAATATCCCATTACTTTATCTGGCGGACAAAAACAGCGTGTTGCTTTGGCTCGAGCCTTAATTCACCAACCAGAGTTTTTATTGTTAGATGAACCATTAGGCGCGCTAGATGCCTTAACTCGGATGGAGATGCAGCAATTAATAGCGACAATTTGTCGAGAAAAACAAGTAACGTGTATGCTTGTCACTCATGATGTCGAGGAGGCTGTGATGCTGGCAGATCGCGTGATTGTTTTAGAAGATGGACAAGTAAAAAGCGAATGGCAAATTGACCTACCCCACGAGCGAAAACGAGCAGATTCTAAATTTAGAAATTATGTGGAGCAACTATTGAAAGAAATTTTAGTGTAAAAAAAGAGCAATTTGATTATTTGTCAAATTGCTCTTTTGGTTATTCTGCGACAGGTTTTTTCATGAAGCCGATAATAATTGCGCTGACCAAGGTTCCTAAAAGAATAAACGCAAGATACAAAATTGGCTTATTGATTAAAAGGAGTACGAAAATGCCACCGTGAGGAGCCATTAACTTGATTTGGAAAGCACTAACTAAACTACCTGCTAAAGCAGAACCAACGATGAATCCTGGCAAAATCCGCAAGGGATCTGCTGCGGCATAGGGAATTGCACCTTCTGTGATAAAGGATGCACCCATGATTAAGTTTGTTAGACCAGCTTGTTGATCTTTTTTGGTAAATTTATTTTTGAACAGCAAGGTTGCAACAAAAATTGCAAGTGGTGGAACCATCCCACCAGCCATAACGGATGCCATGACTAAGCTCCCGCCACTAGCCACAGTTGCTGCTAAGGTTCCGGTCCCAAACACATAAGCGGCTTTATTGATTGGACCACCTAAGTCGATTGCCATCATGCCACCAAGCAAAGCACCCAATAAAGCAGCATCTACGCCAGAAAGACCGTTTAAGAAATCATTCAAGCCAGTATTGATAATTTTCATCGGCACATTTACGAGGAGCATCAAACCGCCTGTAAGTAAAACACCAAATACCGGATAAAAGAGAATTGTTCGAATGCCTTCCAATGATTTTGGTAATTTTTTGAAAAGGTCTTTTAAGAATAACATAACATAACCAGCTAAGAAACCACCGATCAGTGCACCTAGGAAACCTGCTCCGCCAGTTGAAGCAATGGAGCCAGCCACAAAACCAGCAACTAGACCAGGTCTATCTGCAATACTTGAAGCAATGAAACCTGCGAGAATCGGCAACATAAAGCCAAACGCTGCATTCCCAATTGTATTGAAATAACCAGCAATTTCATGATAGCTCCCTAGTTTCGCTAATTGATCTTGTGGAACACCCATAAATTGATCAATCATAAACGAAAGTGCAATGGCAATCCCGCCACCGATAACAAATGGCAACATATTGCTCACACCATTCATTAAATGTTTGTAAATTTGCGAGAGAACAGAACCATTGGCAGAAGCAGATTCAGCACCTGTAGAATCTGATGCTTCCGAATGATAAACCGGAGCATTTCCATTCATTGCTTTTGTGATCAGCTCTTCTGATTTTCGAATCCCGTCACTTACAGGGCGATTAACGAGCGGTTTTCCATTAAAACGCGCCATCTCAACGTTTTTGTCAGCTGCAATAATCACACCATCTGCTTTGGCGATTTCTTCGGCAGTTAAGCGATGCTGAATTCCATCAGAACCATTGGTTTCGACGCGAATCGTAACGCCCATTTCAGCAGCTTTCGTTTTTAAGGCATCTTCTGCCATATATGTATGTGCAATTCCAGTCGGACATGCCGTGACAGCAACGACAAATTTTCCATTTGTTGTGTGAGTAGGTTCCGTTTGTTCTGCTTTTGCTTCTTGTTGTTGCGCAGCTTCTCCTTGTTGCACAAGTGCTTGGACTTCTTCTGGTGTTTGGGCCTTTTTCAATTTTTCGACAAATTCTGGGTGAACAAGTAAACGAGAAAGCGCAGCTAATGCTTGTAAATGCAGATTATTTGCTCCTTCTGGTGCGGCAATCATAAAGAATAGGAACGCAGGTTGACCATCCAAAGATTCATAATCAACGCCGTCTTGACTTTTAGCAAATAAAACCGTTGCATCTTTCACTGCACTATTTTTAGCATGCGGCATTGCGATCCCATCACCAAGACCCGTTGAAGTTTGCGCTTCACGAGCAAGAATACCTTTTTTAAATATGTCAATCTCACTAATTCGACCTAGTTCATAGAGTCTTTGAACCATTTCATCGATGGCGGCTGTTTTTGTTGTTGCTTGTAAGTCCATTATCATTGCTTCTTTAATCAGTAAATCTGTGATGTTCATTTTTTTTCCTCCATCTAATCAATTTTTGTAATGGTGACTTTTTGTAAAATTTCGTTAATTGTTTCAACACGAGCCAAATCAGTGGAAAAAGCGGTTGCGCTACCACAAGCAACGCCATATTTAAAAGCTAAAAGAGCGTCTTTGGTTTTCGCATAGGTGCCGACAAAGCCAGCAATCATGGAATCTCCAGCTCCAACCGAATTTTTCAATTCTCCTTTGATCACGCTAGAACGATAAACACCTTCCTGCGTGAACAAAAGCGCGCCGTCGCCTCCCAATGAAATTAAAACATGCTTTGGACCACGAGCTAGTAACTTTTTTCCATAAGGAATCATGTCCTCGACGGAAGTAAAATGAGTTTGATACAGTTCAGCCAGTTCATGATTATTTGGCTTGATTACTAGAGGCCGAGCAGCTAGTGTTTCAAGTAAAGCTTCACCTGTTGTATCAATAACGAATTCTGCTCCTTTTGCAGTAATTATTTCAACCAATTCTTTATAGAAATGGGGCGAAAGAGAAGGTGCAATACTACCAGATAAGATAACGATGTCTTCTTTGGTAATTTCGGTAAATTGTGCGGTAAATTTTTTTTGTTCTTCTTGTGAGAGTAGCGGACCTAGTCCATTGATTTCAGTTTCTTCTTGCGCTTTTAATTTAATATTGATACGTGTATCTTTTTTAATAGAAGTAAAAGCACTAATAATTCCTTCAGCGTTTAGCCATTCTTCAATAAATCTGCCGGTAAATCCACCTAAAAAGCCAAGTGCAATATTTTTGACCTCAATCCGATTTAAAATTCTGGAAACATTAATTCCTTTGCCACCAGGAAGTTTGAAATCCTGCTTCATTCGATTGAGATCACCAATTTTCAACTGATCAATTTGGACAATGTAATCAATAGAAGGATTGAGCGTTACGGTATAAATCACTTAATGAACCTCCTTTATTTTTGTTTGTTCTTGAATGCTTGTGCGGTATTCTTTCGGACAAAAATCAGTCAAGATGCTTGCTTTTACTAATTCAGCAACTTTGGTAAATGAAACTTCGCCAAATTTGGAAGCATCGACAAGGACAAAGCAACGTTCTGCTTGGTTCATCGCGTGTTCTTTCATCGCTGCTTCTTCTGGATCAGGAGTAGTAAAACCATATTTACTATGGACGCCATTCATGCCCATAAAAGCGAAGTTAAAGCGAAAACGTGCCAACTGTTCTAACGCCATTTGACCCCAAATTGCTTTTGTCGATAATTTGACAGAACCTCCAATGACAATCGTTGGAATTTGTAATTCTGATAAATGAAAGGCATGATAAACGGAGTTCGTGACTACTGAAATTGTTTTTTCCTTTAAATAAGGAAGCATTTCAAA
>JAATGB010000041.1 GCA_015654945.1 Lactobacillales bacterium
ACAAAATGATCAGGCGCTACTTGTGTTAACTTTTGTTGGGAAACTGTGGCTTCTTCTGGATTAAATAGGACACTTTTTTCAGTCACTTGCTGATTTTCCGCAGCTTGCTTTTTACGTGCTTCTACCGGATCAGCTATCGGAATGGCGGCCAATAATTTTTTTGTATACGAATGTTGTGGATTCGTAAAAATTTGCTCAGTGGTCCCCAGCTCCACAATATTGCCTAAGTACATGACGGCAATCCGATCAGAAATGTATTTAACCATAGACAAATCGTGAGAAATGAATAAGTAAGTAAGCTGCATGCTTTTTTGCAAATCAACCAGTAAATTAATAATTTGTGCTTGAATCGAAACATCAAGTGCAGAAATGGGTTCATCGCATAAAATAAACTCGGGGTGTACTGACAAAGCACGTGCGATCCCAATTCGTTGTCTTTGTCCGCCGCTAAAGGATTGTGGATATTTGTGAATACTGTCGCCGGTAATACCGACTTTATCGAGAATTTCCGTGGCTGTTTTTTTGGTATCTGTTTCTGCATATAAGATTTTTAAAGGCTCCATCACGAGTTCAAGAGCGGTTAAGTGAGGATTGAGTGCTGAATACGGATCTTGAAAAATGATTTGCATTCGCTTATGAAAGGGAACGAGCTCCTTTTTACTAAGGGAAGTCAGTTCAGACTGATCATAGAAAACGGTGCCCTTCGTTGCTTGCTCAATTTGCAAAATCATCCGGCCTAATGTTGATTTGCCGCTGCCTGATTCTCCCACTAGTCCTAAAGTTTCCCCTTTGCGAATGGTTAAGGAGACGTTATCGACAGCTTTAATAAACTCTTTGCTTTTTCCAAAGGTGCTTTTGAGTGGATAATATTTACTGACATTTTCGACCTGAATAAATTCTTTTTGAGTAGCCATCTTAAGCCCTCCTTTCTTTTGCCACTTGAACGCGATGCGTTTCACTTAATTGGCGAAATTCTTTTTGAGCAGCCGTAAGGGGTTCTCCGGTTTCTAGTTGATGCTGAATCGCATAAAGTCGTTGCCCTTTTTCAACTGTTGGAACAGCTTTGAGCAACTCTTTAGTATAAGGATGTTGACTTTGATAAAAAATTTCATCTGTCGTTCCTTCCTCCACAATTTCCCCTTGATACATTACTTTGACGCTTTGACACATACCCGCAACAATGCCAAAATCATGTGTAACTAAAACTACTGTTAGATCTTCTTCTTTTTGTAATTTTTGGATTAAGGTTAGGATTTGCGCTTGAATGGTGACATCTAAAGCAGTAGTCGGTTCATCCGCAATCAAGAGTTTGGGTTTGACTAGCAAAGCCATTGCAATCATGACTCTTTGCCGCATACCGCCTGATAGTTCATGGGGATACTGTGTCATTCTTTTTTCTGGATTGGTTAGACCCACTTTTTCCAATTCTTGAATCGCTAATTTTTTGGCCGCTTTTTTTGATAGCTTTTGCTGGCGCCGAATGACTTCAATCAAATGATACCCAATTTTTCTCAAGGGATTTAATGAGGTCATTGGATCTTGAAAAATCATCGAGATGGGCAAACGTTTCGAAGCTTTAGCAAAAGAAACGGGTTCACCTTCAAATGTAAAGGTCGAAAAATTTCGCTGCGCATTTTCTGGTAAAATATCCATAATTGCCCGCATTGTCATGCTTTTGCCACTGCCGGATTCCCCGACAATTCCCACAATTTCTCCTTTAGGAATTTTGATATCGATATTTTTGATGATTTCTGTTTGTTGTATTTTGTCTTCCAAGAGTGCCACGTTTAGCTCTTTGAGTTCTAAAATAGGTTGTTTGGTCATAACGATTCCTCCGTTACAATGAGTTCTCTTATGAAATTTCCGATAGAGTTAAAAGAATAAACCGTTAAAATGATGAAAATCCCGGGAATGAGTGCCATGTAGGGCGCACGCTGTAAGCTATTTTGGGCATTTTGCAGCAAACTTCCCCACGAAGCCATCGGTTGTTGAATGCCGACACCTAAGAAACTAAGGGAGGATTCTGTCATAATCGCACTAGAAATGCTACCAGTTGCCGCTACAATCAACGTTGAAAAAACTGCCGGCAGAATATGACGTACAATAATTTTACGATGCTTTTCTCCAATAAAGGTCGCATAGGTAACATAGTCCCGTTCTTTAACAGACATGGTTTCTGCACGAATTAGCCGTGCAATATTCATCCAGGAAAAGCCGCCAATCACCAAAATAATTGTGGTCAAACCCGGTTTTAGAAAGACACTTACGACGATAATCAAAATCATCCAAGGAATAGAAGAAAGAATATCAACCAAACGCATGAGCAAGTTGTCAATTTTGCCGCCGAAATAACCAGAGACCAGTCCTAAAAAGGTTCCAATAATCGTGGAGGTGGCCATGGCCATCACGCCTACCAATAGAGAAACACGCCCACCATAAATCACGCGAATGAAGTAGTCACGACCGACTTCATCTGTACCAAAAAAATGCTGCAGGCTTGGCGCAGAGGATAAGTGACTAACGTCGGTTTTATTCGGATCAATTGGAATCAAAGGTGCAAGAATTGAAAGGACAATTAAAAAGGTTAGAAAGAGAATCGGTAACCAGTAATGTGGCGTTTTTTTCAAGATGCGGCTTGCTTTTTTTCTTGTTTTTTTCATCGGCTGCCCTCCTTACGAATTCTGGGATCAACGATAGCATACAAAACATCCGATAATAGATTTCCTAAAATCACCAAAGTAGCAGATAGTAGAAGAATAGCCATAATGATGGGATAGTCTAAGCTTTTTGTCGCAGATAAGAAGAAAGGACCAATTCCGGGCCAGCCAAAGATGGATTCGGTAATGATGGCACCTGTGACAAGCATCGGTAAAGCTAAGCCGATCTGAGTAATAATGGGCAACAAAACATTGCGGCTAATATGATGAGTGAAGATTTCTCTTTTAGAAGCGCCAAATGATTTTTGGACAAGCACATAGTCTTCTGACAATTGGGACAAGGTCGAAGAACGAACGTATCTGGTTAAATCAGGGAAAAACGCCACAGTTAATACAAAATAAGGCATAAAGAAATGCCGTAAAAAATCACGAAAAGAATTCTCGCTACCAATGGTATGCATACCAATGATCGGAAAAATGTTTAAGTAATAACCCAAAATATAGATCACTAACATCGCAAACCAAAAAGTTGGCATTGAAATTCCAATGGAACAAATACCATCGATCCAGCGGTCTATTCGCTTTCCTTTATTTGCGCCTGCAAATAAACCAAGAACAATGGCTAAAACTAACGCAGTAAAATAAGAAGGTAAGATTAATTTAATTGTATTTGGAATACGTGTCGCCAATTCGTTACTAATACTATGTTGGCTAACAACAGAATACCCAAAATCACCATGAAGAATATTTAGGAGCCATTTACCATATTGAATGATAAACGGTTGGTCTAAGCCGTATTTTGCTTTCATAAGTGCAACGGTTTCTTTTGACATATTTGGTGTGGTGATCGAATCGATTACATCATATGGTGCTAAATGAATCATAAAAAAGACAATAAATGAAATAATCAATAATAGCGGGATAACTTGCAAAATTCTTTTCCCAATGTATTTAGAGGTGGTCATTTCTTTCCTTCCTTTCATAAAAATAATCACAGAAATTCTCAGCTTCGGTAACGACTACTTCCACTGAGAATCTAGATGAATTTTATTTAATTGTCAGTTTTGAAAGATCTTCAAAAGTATAGATTGGAACGAGTCCAGCTTTTTTGACGTTCCCAATCGTGTTTCGGACGGCTAGAATTTTTTTGTTATCGACAATTGGATAGAAGATCGCATCGTCGGCAATTTGTTTTTGCAAGTCAGCATAAATTTCTTTCCGTTTTGCATCATCTAACTCTTGGGCACCTTGGTCAAATAATTGATCGGTTTTTTCGCTTTGATAATGGAAATAATTTGCAGAACCGGTTGATTTAAACAAAGCCGAGTAAAGATCAGGATCATTTCCCATAATATAACCGCCTAGGAATAAATCGTATTTTGTCGAATCTGCCTTTTGTAATTCGGTATAAATAGCAGTACCGTCACCACCAGCTAGTTCAACCGTAATTCCGACTTTTTGTAGCTGTTGTTGAATTAAGGTTGCTTGTAACGATTGGGCATCATCGGAAGCAGTGAATGCAAGGTTTATTTTCAAGTCACTCACGCCAGCTTCTTGTAAAAGTTGTTTGGCTTTCTTCGTATTGGTTTTGTATTTTTCGACATCCTCTGTTGCGTAAGGGTTGTTTGGTGGCAAAATAGAATACGCATTGTCATAGTATTTTGTCGAGAGATAAGCTGCTTTATTTAAATCATCTTTGTTGATTGCATAGAAGATTGCTTGCCGGACTTTTTGATCTTTTAATTTAGTTGAGTTTGCATTTAAGCCCATGTAGCCGACGCGATTTTCGCTATATGCGTACGTGGTAATGTCGGAATCTTTTAATTCAGAGATATCACTTGGCAAGACATAAGAAGCATCAATTTCTCCTTTTTTCAATGCAACTTTAGTTGTATCTGTATTTTCGACAATTTGTAAAACGACTTTTTTTATGTTGGCTTTTCCACCATAGTAACTGTCATTCGCTTCAAAGGATAAATATTCGCCACGTTTGTATTTTGTTAATTTGTAAGGACCTGTTCCGACTGGATCAGGATCAAGCTCGCTGACTGAAAAATCTTTGACATCTTTGAAGATATGCTTAGGAATAATATACGTTTCTGTCGCAATATTATTTAGCGCAGCGGAACTAACGCTTGGTAGAATAAATTTCACGGTATGCGTATCGACTTTTTCAAAACGGATGGGTTTATCTCCAACCCAAAGACTGTCCGCATTGCCATTTTCTTTTTTGACTTTTTGTTCGTAAGTGAAGACAACGTCATCCGCAGTTAAGGGTTCACCATCAGACCACTTAATATCTGAACGTAATTTAACGGTCACGCTCAGTCCGTCTTTTGCAGGCTCGACACTTTCGGCCAATTCATTTGTTGTGGAGCCATCAGCATTCACTCTGACAAGCGGCGAATAAATCATATTGGCAACCGTTAGCCCCCAACGATCACTCACGTTAATTGGATTTAAAGAAGAAGGATCACTACTTATCGCATACGTGAACGTATCTTTCTCTTGTTTGCTTGCCGTTTTCTCTTCGCTTTTTTTGCTCGTTGATGAGCAGGCGCTTAAAAGTAGTAAGCCTGAAATAGCAATAGTCAGTATCGCCAACCATTTTTTATTTTTCATTGTGTTGCACTCCTTTTATAATGATGTAACATCCTTATGTAAAAAGTAAGGTATTCTGTTAACTTAACACACTCTACAAAAATCGTAAAATAGGTAAAAGCGATATAAAGTGATCGTTTTTACCTATAACATAACCAAGCAAAATAATTGACTTGAAAGAGTAGTGAAGGTCGCAAAACGCAATATATTTCTTGCTTTTTCATGAGGTTTTATGCTAAAGTGAACATGTATGATAATTTATTTATCTGCCACCTATTACTTGGTTGATTGAATCACCAACGATTTACTCAGTTTTAGGGCGAATACTAGCAGAAAGAGGTGGAAGACATGTCAATTTCAAAAGAACGTAAAAATGAAATTATGACAGACTATGCGCGCCATGAAGGTGATACTGGTTCTCCAGAAGTACAAATCGCTGTATTAACGGAAGAAATCAATCATCTAAATGAGCATGCTCGTGTGCATAAGAAAGATCATCATTCTTATCGTGGACTAATGAAAAAAGTTGGTCATCGTCGTAACTTATTGGCTTATTTACGTGATAAAGATGTTCAACGTTACCGTGAATTAATCCAACGTTTAGGACTACGTCGTTAATAATGACTATAAGTAGAAAGTGGGGTTCTTGTGGATCTCGCTTTCTTTTACTATTACAATGAAAGTAAAAAAATTAGCAAAATAAAAAAACCTCAAGAATATTGAGCAGTGACACTACTATGCAAATGGGAGTGCCTTTACTAGAAGACATTGGCATTTGTTTAGTAGCACAGGAGATATTTTTGAGGTAAACAAAGGAGCGTTCAAATTGAATTCAGAAAAAAAAGTATTTAAAACAACATGGGGAGGTCGTCCTTTATCTGTTGAAGTGGGACAATTAGCAAAGCAGGCAAATGGTGCGGTAATGGTTCGTTATGGCGATACAGCAGTTTTAAGTGCCGCAGTTGCTTCAAAGCAAGCGAAGGATGTTGATTTTTTCCCCTTAACCGTTAACTATGAAGAAAAAATGTATGCTGTTGGGAAAGTACCAGGAGGTTTTATCAAACGTGAAGGTCGCCCTAGCGAAAAAGCGACATTAACCGCTCGTTTGATTGACCGTCCGATTCGACCAATGTTTGCAGAAGGATTTCGGAATGAAGTCCAAATTACCAATATTGTGATGAGCGTGGAACAAGACTGCACACCTGAAATGTCCGCAATGCTCGGTTCATCCTTGTCCTTGTCGATTTCAGATATTCCTTTTAATGGCCCGATAGCTGGTGTCGATGTAGGACGTGTTAATGGAGAATATGTGCTTAATCCAACGGTTGAACAAGCT
>JAATGB010000034.1 GCA_015654945.1 Lactobacillales bacterium
AAAATTTTTTATGGGGCGGTGCAATTGCCGCAAGCCAAGCAGATGGTGCTTTTGATATCGACGGTAAAAAGCCAAATTCTTCCGATGTGCAACCGTATTTAAAAGGGATGTCAAATGTGGAGATTCAAGAACTAGAAAAGCAAGGGATGACTCTTGCGGAAGTCAAAAAAAATCTTACAGACACCGCTCACTATTTTCCGAAGAGACAGGGAATTGATTTTTATCACACTTATGAAACAGATTTAGAACTAGTAGCGGAAATGGGATTTAAAACTTTTCGGACCTCGATTGATTGGTCGCGTGTTTTTCCTAATGGTGATGATACGCAGCCAAATGAAGTTGCTTTAGCGCACTATGAACGAATGATTTTAAAAATGAAAGAGCTAGAGATTGAACCTATTATTACGATGCTTCATTATGAAACACCTACGAATATTACGCTAAAGTATGGTGGCTGGCAAAATAAAGCTGTCATTGAGATGTTTGAACGTTATGGAAAGCTATTGTTAGATCGTTTCGGCAGTAAAGTCAAATATTGGATTGTCATTAACCAAATCAATATGATCCAAATTGAACCATTTTTATCTTTGGGTATGTGCAAGGATCAATTCCAAAACGTGGAAGAAGCAGAATACCAAGCGGTACACAATCAAATGGTTGCTTCGGCTAAAATTAAAAAATATGCCACCACTTTGAAAGAAGACTTAGAGATCGGAACAATGGTTGCTGATGGCACAGCGTATCCTTTTTCCTGTAAACCAGATGATGTTGTTTTAGCGATGCAACATAATCGGATGCAATATTTCTTTACAGATGTCCAGTTTCGTGGAGAATATCCGCAATATGCGTGGAATTACTTCAAAGAAAATCAGTTTGATTTAAAAGTCAGTGAGCAGGAATTACAGCTTCTCAAAGATTATCCGCTGGACTACTTAGCTATTTCTTATTATTTTTCGCAAATGGTTGACTCGGTTAAAAATACGAATAAACCAGAATCGATTACCACTAATCCCTATTTAGAAGCGAATCCATGGGGCTGGAATGTTGATCCACAAGGTTTGTATCATACACTTTCACACTATTGGGATCGTTACCAAAAAAAGATTATAATTGCCGAAAACGGCTTTGGCATGTATGATAAACTAGAAGATGGACAAATTCATGATGCATATCGAACAAACTATTTAGGGAAACATATTGAACAAGTTGGCCGAGCAATCCATGACGGCGCAGAGGTTATTGCCTATTGTGCATGGGGACCGATCGATATCGTCAGTTGTTCCTCCCAACAAATGTCCAAACGCTATGGCTTTATCTATGTTGATCTTGATGATGAGGGCAAAGGAACGGGAAAAAGAATTAAAAAAGACAGTTTCAATTGGTATCAAAATGTTATTGCGACAAATGGAGCCGAAATTTAAATGAGCAAAAGAGCGCCAGTGCGCTCTTTTTGGCTACCAACGGATATTATTATCTCGTAAATTAAGGAATGATTAGATGGATAAAAGATTGGTACTACTCGATTTTCTTAAGAAACAAGAAAAAGAAAAATATATTTCTGCCAAAATGCTTGCGAACGTTTTAAATGTCACGGATCGTACGGTACGCCATTATGTGAAGGAAATCAATGCAAAGAATCCCCAGAGCATTGAATCAAGTCGTGAAGGTTATCGAATGAGTCAACATTTTTTGGTCCCAAGTACAGAAGGCGCAGCTGGGAATCCGGTTGATACTCGCCGATTCTACATACTTCGGCGTTTAATCAAAAGCTCTGAACGAGGACTCGATTTATTTGATCTTGCGGACACACTCTATCTATCAGATGCAACTGTTCGTGCTGATATGGCCTATTTGAATCGTTTGGTTACGACACATAATTTGCAAATCGTTCAAAAAAGTAATCGGTATAAGCTAACCGGAGATGAAAAAGGACGAAAAAAACTAATGATAAATTTAATTGATTTTTCGAAACCAACAAAAACTTCTTTAGAAGAGGAAGTACAAAAATTTTTAGGTGAGATCTCTTTAGTTGAGTTAATGCAACTAACAAGAAAAAATTTTAAAAAATATCACGTACTACCAAATACTTATTTTCTAAAAAATTTTGTTTTACATTTAGCGATTGCAATGGATCGGACACAAGAGGAACACTTAACGGAAAAAAAGATCAGTCATCAGGTCAAAGAAGAGGATGTTAGTCGGATAATTGTCAGGGATATTACGAAAGAAATTGCAGATAAATACAAAACTTATTTTTCAAATGAAGATATAAATGAATTAATTATGCTGTTCAATGGTCAGTTTAAACCAAACCAAAATTCTGCCAAAAACTATATTGAGCCAAAAGTAGTAACTGCGTTAGACCATGCAATTCAGGAAATAAGTGAAGTATACGCAATTGAGTTTAGTGATGAGGGGTTTAAATCACGTTTGCAGATCCATATACAAAACTTGTACAATCGCTTAAAGAAAAAAGCCTTTACAAGAAATCTTAGCGTCTTAAATATTCGCGTCAAATATCCGATTATTTTTGACATAGCCGTTTATTTAGCGTCTGTACTAGCAAATGATCTTGAAATTGCTATCAATGATGATGAAATTGCGTTCATTGCCTTACACATTGGTTCTTATTTGAATAACCAAATGGAAAGTCACAATAAGATCAAGACAATCCTTGTTACACCAGCTTATCAGTCACAGCAAACCGAAATTGAACAATTTATTCAGAAAAATTTTGAAGCGGACTTATTTATTTCAGAAATCTATGATGATTTCACTCATGTTGATTGGTTTACCCAGCCAGAACTGGTGATTAAAACTCAAACTGCTGGAACTTTCACAGCTAATACCAGCGTAAATTTACCGGAAATTGTTACGATTAGAGAATTTATGACCAATCAAGATCAAATTATCATTAGAAAAGCAATCGAAAAAATTAAACATGCCAATTACGTCAATTTTTTAAGAAAAGTCATGCCTTTACTTATTCAAGAAGAATTTTTTACATGCGTTGCCGATGAGACTCCGGTGGAACAAGTTTTAGGAGGAATTGCAACGATTTTTACTCAAAGTGGGTATGCGGAAACGAATTATTTGGTTAAATTAATAGAAAGAGAAGCAATTTCTTCGACAGCTTTTCCGAGTGGGGTTGCGATTCCTCATACGATGAAATATGAAGCAAAACAAACTGGATTAATATTCTTAAAGCCCATTAATCATCTAGATTGGCATGGAGTTCAAGTCAAATTGATTATTGGTCTTGCGGTGAATAAAGAAGACATGCACCAATTCAATATGATTTTACCACGAATTATCGAATTGATTGCAGAATCCTATAATGTGAATTATTTAGTTGGAGCGGCTGACCGTAACGAACTGATTGAGCGCTTGATTGAATTAATGTCAGCGGATCAGTATTTTAATGAATAAAGTAATACAGTTCACTTAGCTGTTATTTTCTATACTGCCTAAATTAGCAAGGATTTTCAAAGAGAAAGCAAAGAAGCGGGCATTTCATAGGCCGCTTTTTTTGAGAAAATTTGAGCGCTACGACGGATCAATGTTCTGTTTGAAAAAAATAGCCACGAGCGGAAACAGGCGTTGAAAAAACAATCTGGGTGTTTGTGCGACCAAATTTATGCAGATCATTAATAAACTGATCTAAAGACCGAGTAGATTCAAAAACGACTTTCATTAGCATGGAGTAAGGTCCTGTTACGCAATCACACTCTAACACATTGGGGATCTTTTGGATAAAAGGATAGAATTCTGGTTTTTGGTGCGGTTCGATTGAAAGGTGGACATATGCTTTAATCGGTAAAGAAGCTCTTTCATAGTCAATCGTCGCCTGATAATTTTGGATCAGACCTGACTCTTCTAAGTGGCGTAAACGTTGCGAAACTGCAGGTGCTGTAATAAAGAGTGTTTCGCTAAGCTTTTTGATTGAGAGGCGCCCTTGTTGCTGTAGTAAGGTTAAAATTTTTTTATCTAGCTCATCCAATTGTTTTCCTCTTTTCAAAATAATAATGAAAGTTTTTCTTTTTTTTTCAAAGCAAAAGGGTCTAATTTTCTTGAAAAACAAAGAATTCTCTTTTTTAACTAGTATACCAATACTTTATGTGATATTTTATCACATATAAAACAAAAAGGGGAGAATAACGAATGATGCGAATTGAACAGGATGCTTTAGGGGTTATACCAATTTATGAAGGGGCTTATTATGGTATCCACAGCTACCGCGCTAAATTAAATTTTGAAATCAGCGGAAACAAGGTAGATTCCTTGCTAATTAGGCAAGTGGCACAAATTAAAGGAGCTGCCGCTGTAGCAAATGAAAAAGCAGGTGTTCTTTCTCATCAAAAAATGATTGTCATTTGTCAAGCAGTTGAAGAAATTGTTGCGGGAAAATGGGCGAATGAATTTTTAGTCGATGCCTTTCAAGGAGGAGCCGGAACTTCAACGAATATGAACGTAAATGAAGTCATTGCGAATCGAGGTTTGGAGCTTATGGGGCATATGAAAGGGGAATATATGTATCTTCATCCATTAGACGATGTGAACAGAAGCCAATCAACGAACGATGTATATCCAAGTGCTGGAAAAATGGCTGTACTGCATTATTTATCTCAATTAGATAAAACAATTGCTTTACTCATTAGAGAATTAGAGCAAAAGGCGAATGAATTTGCGTCATTTCGTAAAATGGGTCGGACACAACTACAAGAAGCTGTACCGACAACAGTGGGAGCAAGCTTTGCGGCCTATGCAAGTAACCTTAAACGATGTCGTGAGCGCATCAAAAAGACGTCGCAAGAGCTGAAAGAATTAAATTTAGGTGGAACCGCCATTGGGAATGGTCTAAATACAAGCGCCATTTATCGTGAAATAATTTATCAAGAGTTAAACGAGCGTTGTCAAGAAAATTTTCGGCCTGCACCTGATTTGATCGATGCAACACAAAATACGGACAGCTTTGTTGCTATTTCTGGAGCCTTGAAGACACTAGCAGTATCCTTATCGAAGATTGCACACGATTTGAGACTATTATCTAGTGGACCAAGAAGTGGCTTTAGCGAGCTTAACTTAGCTCCTAGGCAAGCTGGCTCCTCAATCATGCCTGGAAAAGTCAATCCAGTTATTCCAGAAGTCATCAGTCAAATTGCTTTTCAAGTAATCGGCAACGACGCGACAATTACCTTTGCCGCAGAATCCGGAGAACTAGAACTTAATGCTTTTGAACCAGTCATCTTAACTAATTTGTTTGAATCTCTTCATTTGCTCGAACGAGGATGTGATACATTAGCAAACAAATGTATTACCGAAATCACCGTCAACCAAGAAAAGTGTGAAAACGATGTCCGTCAAAGTACAGGATTAGTTACGGAATTAGCACCAATAATCGGCTACGAAATAGCTAGCAAGGTAGTGAAAGAAGCATTGGCAGCAAATGTTTCGATAGAAGAAATTCTACGCCAGAAGGACTTGTTTTCTTTATTTGAAGAGCAAAAGGAACAAGTAAATTAAAAGGAAAAAAGCATAGCAAAAATAAATTTTATCGAACTTGAGACCTAACTCATTCCCTTAGAAGACGAATAACTGGTTGGACAGAAATGCTGCTTTTTCGCAGCTGTTTCTGTCCAACCTCTTTTGATTTGCATCTAAAAAGAGGCTACTGATTTAGCAGCAACCTCTCAAAGCGTAATAAGCTAAAACAACGAATTGAAGAAAAGTCATTTTGTTTTTATTTGACATTCTTGGTGTCTAAAACAAGAAATGAGATGATCATTAACCATACCAATTGACTGCATATACGCATAGATAATGGTCGGACCAATAAATTTGAAGCCTCTTTTTTTCAAATCTTTGCTAATTTGCTCAGAAAGTGGTGTTGAAGCTGGGATTTGACTCATCTGCTCAAAATTATTTTGGATCGGTTGAAAATCAACATACCGCCATAAAAAATCATTGAATGAGCCGTATTCCTTTTGAATAGTTAAAAATTGCTGTGCATTGCTAATTGCCGCCTTAATTTTCAAGCGATTTCGAATGATTTTTTCGTTTTGCATTAAAGATTCAATTTTTTCATCGTTATAAAATTGGATAATTTTTGGATCAAATTGGTCAAATGCTTCAAAAAAATCAGTCCATTTGGTTAAAATGGTCGACCAGCTTAAACCAGCTTGCATCCCTTCTAAGACTAGCATTGAAAATAAAGTAGCGTCTTCATGGATCGGAAATCCCCATTTTGTATCATGGTAAAAGATATCACGCTCGTTTTTAACCCACGCACATCGGTGCAAATCAGCCATTTTTTTCTCCTTTTTGAGCTTTTCTCAAGCCTTGTCGGGCAAGATGATCAGCTCCTTTATTTTTACTTTCTGGAATCCACTGAAAAAGAATCAGCTCGATTTTTGAAGTTAATCCATTAATTTTTTCTAAATAGTTGTGAAACAGCTGATTTTGTGCATAATTCTTTTCAATCGTCTGCACAACGAGCTTACTATCAGAGTGCAACAAGATGGTTTCTTGCTGCAACTGTTGGGCAAGAATGTATTCAAGCGCTAAAACCACTGCACAGAATTCAGCTTCGTGATTGGTCATAACGCTTAACGGATAACTTAATTGAATTTGCTGTTTTTCTTTGAGAATGATGATCCCGGCACCGCTTAATCCAGGATTGCCTTTTGTAGCAGCATCTGTATAAATGTTTAACATTTTATTCAACTTCCTTAAATGGTTGTTTCAAGCATTCATTGTATGGTAGTATTATAGTATTATCAAAAGTTAGAAGAGTGAGGGTTAATTGATAACTATGAAACAATTTCGCTGGCAACCAGAACCTGCTATCACGACAATTTATTGGTCTCTGACATTCGCAATTTTATTTTTAAGTATTATTGGTCTTTTTGAAGAGACTAGCTTGAATGTATTTAGTGTGGTTGTTTTTTTTATTTTTTGTTTCTTTGTTTGGCTTGGAAGAAGAAGAGTGCTCAAAGTAAAGGAAACAAACATTAACCTCCGGGCCGTTCTAAAAAAAAATAACAAATCTTTTTCGCTAGAAGAAATAGAAAAAATTTCTGTCGGGCTACATGGAATAACCTTATTTTTATCCACACATGAGGAGCTTCCTTTGTTGATGACAAAAAAGGAAAAGCAAGCGTTTTTAGGCTTTATTGAAGAGTCAGCTGCCTTTACTGGAAAAATCGAGAGTGTAGAAAAAAGTGTTGGTCTATAACCAGCACTTTTTTAATTTATTTTTGTAACATGTGCAGCTTGGAGTCCACGGATCCCTTCTGAAACTTCAAAAGATACACGTTCGTTTTCATGAAGCGTTTTAAAGCCATCTTGCTCAATGCTTGTAAAATGGACAAAAATCTCATCATCTTCATTGTATTGGATAAATCCGTAACCTTTTTGGTTATCGAACCATTTAACAGTACCTTCTACCATAAGAAAACCCCCAGCTGATATGTTTTAACCAAATAAAACGGTCACTTAATATTATAAGGGTTTAAAATCAAAAAAGCAAACAAGCTTCCTTTCGTAAAATGCTCCACCTGTTCTGTAAATCCACACAGCGGTTTGAAGGATAAATGTAAGGTGCAATTAAATCAAACACCTTGACAAAAGTGAGATTGCTAGTATCTTGTTAGAAAAGAACTTATCTGTTAAAATGAACAGGATTAAAGTATAGAAGAGGGTAAAAAAATGCAAGAGCTACAAGTAAGTAA
>JAATGB010000160.1 GCA_015654945.1 Lactobacillales bacterium
AAAGTGTTTGGGTTGTTTTTTGCTCTTGTGATGATTCACCACAGAAAGCTTTGTTGGTATATTTATATAATAGAAGAAAGATGTGAAGAAACTATGATAAAAAGACTGCAAAATTATTGTCTTTTCATTAAGAAAACCTTTTGATCGCGACTAACCATTTAAAAATCTAGGAAATACAAGAATAACGGAGGCTCTATTGAAAAAAATACTTTACGTTTAAAAATAGATTTTTTTGACTTAGTTATTCTTTTGACTGTCGCTTTTTAAGATAGTTTTCGGATTCTGGTGGTTGCTCCCTTCAAATTATAACATTCTGCATACGCACGAATTGGTCGTTTAATATGTTCAATTACGTAGCGTTGTCCATTGATCTTATATTTTTCAAGATTACGATACATTCTTTCAATTTGTATTTTGACCTCTGGTTCGTTAAACGTATAGTGCCCGGCAATGTCTAAAATTTCTGCTGCTAGCTTTTCATCTGCGTTAATTTCCGCCATTGTTACTTTTTTTTGCTCTCCAACCAACCATTTGCGCCACCGTTCACTCTTAATTGCATGAACCAAAAGAACTTCACGTGTTTTGGACGGCTTAGCAATTCGACCATTTTCACCTAATTTTTGTTCCAGTGCAGCGAGATTCAAATATGCACGGGTTTCTTCTGTGCCATATTGCGGCGCCACATTTGTCGCTGTAATTTCTGCTGGAATATGTTCAAGCAAGGTTACATCATCTAAGTAATCACCATTATGTTCCTTTAGTCCAACGCCATACTTACGCGCCATTTGTGCTAACTCGGAGGCATTCTTAAAATTGAAGGTTCCAACTTGTTCCGTTTTACGCGTTAACGTTCCGGTTTGACCCACAATAAATGTCGGCATTGGCAATTCTCTTTTTTTCAATTCTACTTCTAGGCAAGTTATAAATGTTTCGTATGTTTCTGTCGAGGTCAGCCCGCCATTCGTTTCTTCTGTCCCGACTTCATAGCCAATCTCAGGCAAATTTCGCGCTTTCCTTGCCTTTTCACAAAATTCAATTAAATCAACTGTCCGCGTCAAAACTGTGTCTAACGGAATCACTTTTCCCACCTCAAAAGGATCTTTCGTAGGATCAATCATTAACAAGTCAAAACCAGCTTCAATATCGGCCACATATGATTTCTTACCTAATTCCATTGCTTTTTCAGTCGGCAAATGATCATTTCTCTCTTGATCACGTTGCCAAGGCCCCCCATGATCACGGCACATGTAATACAAATTATCATACCCAATGTTTGTTGCGACTTCCGCAACCGCTTCGGCAAACGTAAATTGATTCCAACCATTGACGTAACCGCCTCCTAGTTCATCAGCGTCTACTTGATTTCGACTAGCAATGAACATCACTGGATAATCTCCTTCTTTTGATAATTCCAGCGTTGCCTGTACACAGTTCTTAGACATCGGACCAATTCCTAACAATGTCGCACCTTCCCCTGTTTTTTGTAATTCTAATAACCGTTGAACCACTTTTTTTATTGCTATTTTTTCCATGAATGTATCTCCCTATTCTTTATTTTTTGCGGCTTCTTTTAGCATATTTTCTTCCGTCAAATTCGGTTTTGTAAAATGCAATATGACCACTGCTATGAGGACACCCACAAACATCGAAATGACATACCACAATTTCCCATTAACGACTGGTAAAATAATCAAGCCACCATGAGGAACTAAGGCTTCCACATGATTTACCATTCCCAAAGCTCCGCCCACAGCACTACCGATCACAATCGCCGGAATGACACGTTTTATATCTTTTACCGCAAACGGAATGGCCCCTTCTGTAATCCCGATCAATCCCATGAACAATGCGGAAATTCCTAAATCACGATCTTCTGAGGTGTATTTTTTACGATCAACAAAAGTAGAAATGGCTAAAGCTAAAGGAGGAATGGCTACTGCTATTCGATGGGCGCCATTGGGTGTGTAAACTCCCTCTGCCATCAAAGCCAACGTAAAAGCAGTCGCTGTTTTATTGATCGGTCCACCCATATCAATTGCCGTCATGGCCCCGATAATTAAACCAAGAATAATCGCACTTCCTCCTTGTAAGTTCCCTAATACTCTGACTAACCAAGCCATGGCTGCGCCAATTGGCACTGCAATAATATAAATGTAAATTAAACCTAAAACAAAGGTCGTAAAAATGGGAACAATTAAAATCGGCATTATCGTACGAATGGTTGCTGGTACTTTCCAGGACTTACACCATCTAACCAAATAACCGGTTGCTACCCCTAAAATCATCGCTCCCAAAAAACCTGTTTGAACCTTCGAAGCCCCAATTGGATTGTTTGCGATATAGCCTAGAATCATCGCAGGCGCAATTCCAGGTTTACCCGCAAGTGAATAGGCAATATAACCCGACAATAAAGGAATCATCATTGCAAATCCAGCAACTCCAAGATCATTTAGATTTTTCATAAAAGTATTTGTCACTTGCATACCTGAATCCGTTGCTTTTCCCGTTGACAACGAAATTGCTAAAAAAATCCCTCCGACAACAACAGCTGGCAACATATACGATACTCCAGTATTAAAAGCTTTTTGTAGATCTTTGACTATTCGATTGTCTTTCTTCATTTTTTCACCCTCGCTTTTATATTTTTTCAAGCTGATTGATCGTTTCAACTGGATGTTTGATCACTTCACTAGGGTCAATCTGAATAACTTTTCCTTCATCTGTTTTCTCATCAAACCTTTCTTCCCCTTCAATCCCAATTGCAATCGCGAGCAAGATAGCATCTGCGTGATCAATCGTTTCCTGCGCTAATTCATTCTCAATTCCCATACTTCCTTGTGTTTCCACCTGAACATCGTATCCTCTTTTTTTGCATTCAATTTCAATTGCTTCCTGGGCCATATAGGTATGAGCAACACCTGTTGGGCAGGCTGTTACAGCGACTATTTTCATTTGTTTTCCTCCTCTACATCTTGATTGAACGTAATAAATTATAGGCTTGCTCGACTTTTGTTGCGTTACTTAATCGAGCGCGGAATTCCGCATTCAGTAACTTTTTACTTAGTTGCGAAATAAATTTTAAGTGTAAATTATTACTATTCTCTGCTGGAACACCAATTAAAAATACCAACCGCACGGTTTCTTCTTGACCCTCTGTCCATAAAAATTCTTTCCTCGTTTGCATAAAGCCAATAAACGGCTCCTTCACCGTGCTACTTTTCCCATGAGGCATTGCAATTTGATAACCAATTGCTGTGGGTACTTCTCCCTCACGTTTTAAAATTGCTCTTAAAAAATCGATTTGATTCGTTATCAATTCTTCTTTGACTGCCTTTTCGACGAATGTTTGTAAAACTGCTGCTCTTGTTTGGGATTCTTGCTGTAAAAAAATCAACTCTTTTTTTATCACATCATTTCCGACTTCACTCACCGACTTCACATCCGATCTGCTGTTCTAATTCCTTTTTATTCTTTACATTCACTAATACATTTAAAAGTTCTTTGTTCTCTACGATTCGATAAACATCTGCGAGAATATTTCTAATTTGTTTCGTATCGTTCTCCGCGACACAGATTATCATCACTAGTTTTACCGAATAGCTTTCCCATTTAATTGGTTTTCTATTCCGAACAAAAACGACAGTTGTTTGCTGCACATATTTAGGATTACCATGAGGAATCGCTGCACCTGTTGGCAAATCGGTTCCTCCAAGTCGTTCGCGTGTCAGCATGCTTTCAATAAATTGAGTCGTAACATAGTTTTGAGCCACTAGTTTTACACCAATTTCTTGTAGTAATTCTTCTTTTGATTTAAAGTTCTCTTCCAAATAGATACACGCTTCTGTAACGAATCTACGCAAGCTAGGAAATGTAGCTGGCTGCTTAGAATTCGGTTTTCCTTGAACAAACATTTGATTGTAACGATCCGAAATATTTTTCATATCTACTTTGCTTAAAAGAGGAGAAACAACCATTAGTTTTTCCGCTGGTAATTCAAGCTGCACAGTCGAAATGACCAAATCAATTTCGTCCAAGCAGACTCCTTGAACTTCTTTTAACGAAATCACCTCAATTGCATTAAAATAAGGTAAAACATTGCGAATCCGGTTCAGCAAAATTTCTGAGGTGGCAATCCCTGTCGGACAAACGATCAAAATCTTTTTACTAAGCTTCGCGCGATCTACTGCCGATTGAAAGTAAATGGTTAAAAAGCCAATCTCTTCTTCATTAAAAATGACCGCTAACTCTTCTTCATACTCACTAAGAGTCACCCAAATAAGGTTAAAAATTAGTGCAAACTCATTTTTTATCTGGAAAATAAACGGATTATTAATTTGAATTCCTTCTTGTAAACGATAAATCATTGGCGGAATATGTAAATTTAGCTGTGTCACTAATTTCAAATCTTTTGAAAAATCAATACCCAGCGATTCGCCTACTTTGTTAATAAATGTCGTCACAATTTTTCTGTAGTTCTTTTCCATGCTTAGCGGTTCAAATTTATTTGAAATTAAATAGGTAGATAGATATGCACCATCTGCTTTGGTAAAATCAATCCCCATCCTTATACTAATTTTATTCAGCATATCTGCAGCATTTTTATCGAAAATAGTGTGCGTTTCAGCAGCGTCAGAAAAGAGTGTTTTCCCGGCCAAATGATGCCCCATTTTCGTGCGATAAACTAAAACAATCATCATGTTCAGTACAGTAAAGACATAATGCTCCGCAATCGGCGTTTCTTCTTTCTTCAAATAACTATAGAGAACACGCGTACAAGCCTTAACATTACTTGCACCATAATAAGTAGCTAAAATATGCATTTTTCTTTCATCATTTTTTTCAAAAAGAGGAGGGTTGATTGTGAAAACATGCTGGTTAAACTCCAAATATGCTTTTTGAATATTTCTTTCATTGCCCACAAATCGAGTTCCTTTACCATCACTTACCAAAACTAGCTCATTACCGTTTGTTAAGGTTTTTTCGATAAATTTCATGTCGTTTTTCAAAGACGAACGGCTAACCAAAAAAAATTCTGAAAGCTCCTCAAATGTGACCGTTTTTTCTGCAAAAAGCAGCCATTCCATTATTTTTTTCCGACGGCCTTCTGTCGAATACATATCTTCTCGTACTACTTTTTCTACTGTTAGTTTATTTTCTGAAGTCTTTCTAATTTCAATTCCAATTCCCGGTTGCTTGCTTACTTCAAATCCTTCCAATTGTAAAAAATGTTCCACCGACTTTAGATCCGAAAAAATAGTCCGTTCCGAAACATGTAATTCGTTTGCGTAGTACTTACTTGTTGCATGTCCTACCTGTTTTAAAAGCATGGCAAGCAATTGCCGCTGACGTTGTACTCGTTTCATCTTCCTCACCTACCTTTCTTCGATCATTTCTTTTCCAAACGCAAACGTAAGCGCTATCATTTGGTGTCTTCATTATAACGACTAGATTTAGCCTTTAAAAGCACATTTTGTTTCAAGGACTTGTTGCAATTTTCTTGCGCTTTTTTTCAAAAAAAATAAGACACCAGTAGGGTAACTGATGCCTCGAAAGGAGTTAAAAATGAAAAAGTGTTTGGGTTGTTTTTTGCT
>JAATGB010000058.1 GCA_015654945.1 Lactobacillales bacterium
CATTACTCACATTATGGCCGTATGTGTCCGATTGAAACGCCTGAAGGACCAAATATTGGCCTGATTAATAGTCTTTCAAGTTATGCAAAGGTCAATAAATATGGTTTCATTGAAACGCCTTATCGTCGTGTTGATCGCAAGACAGGGAAAGTAACTAAGCATATTGATTATTTAACCGCAGATGAAGAAGATCACTATATCGTGGCACAAGCAAACTCTCCTTTGATCGATGATGGTTCATTTGCTGAAGAATTAGTCATGGCAAGAAGTCAAAGTGAAAACTTAGAAGTGACCATTGATCGAGTAGATTATATGGATGTTTCACCAAAACAAGTAGTCGCTGTCGCAACAGCGTGTATTCCTTTCTTAGAAAATGATGATTCAAACCGCGCGTTAATGGGTGCGAACATGCAGCGTCAAGCAGTGCCATTAATCAAACCACAATCACCATTTGTTGGTACAGGGATGGAATATAAGGCCGCGCATGACTCTGGTGCTGCATTAATTTGTAAATACGATGGTGCCGTAGAATTTGTTGATGCGAAAGAAATTCGCGTACGTCGCAGTAATGGAACCTTGGATAAATATTCAATTACAAAATTCCGTCGTTCAAATGCGGGTATGTGTTATAACCAAAGACCGATTGTGAAGCTTGGCGAAAAAGTGGAACAAGGAGATGTCCTTGCAGATGGACCTTCAATGGAAGAAGGCGAAATGGCTTTAGGACAAAACGTTTTAGTCGGCTTCATGACTTGGGAAGGTTACAATTATGAAGATGCGATTATTATGAGTCGTCGACTTGTAAAAGACGATGTCTATACCTCAATCCATATTGAAGAATATGAATCAGAAGCACGTGATACCAAACTAGGACCAGAAGAAATTACGCGGGAAATTCCGAACGTCGGGGAAGATGCGTTAAAAGATCTTGACGAAATGGGGATTATCCGAATTGGTGCAGAAGTGCAAGATGGTGATTTATTAGTCGGAAAAGTTACACCAAAAGGCGTGACTGAACTTTCAGCTGAAGAACGCTTGCTCCATGCAATCTTTGGTGAAAAAGCCCGTGAAGTGCGCGATACTTCGTTACGTGTTCCTCATGGTGGCGGTGGAATTGTTCACGATGTGAAGATCTTTACCCGTGAAGCTGGCGATGAATTATCTCCAGGTGTGAATATGCTAGTTCGTGTTTATATTGTCCAAAAACGTAAAATTCATGAAGGCGATAAGATGGCGGGTCGTCATGGTAATAAAGGGGTTGTTTCCCGAATTATGCCAGAAGAAGATATGCCATTCTTACCAGATGGAACACCAATTGATATCATGTTGAATCCACTTGGAGTACCTTCTCGGATGAATATTGGACAAGTATTAGAGTTACATTTAGGAATGGCTGCCCGCCAATTAGGCATTCGCGTAGCAACTCCTGTCTTTGATGGTGCAAATGAAGACGATGTTTGGTCGACTGTTCGTGAAGCAGGAATGGCCAAGGATGCGAAAACGATCCTTTATGATGGCCGAACCGGTGAACCGTTTGATAATCGGATTTCTGTCGGCGTAATGTATATGATTAAATTGGCCCACATGGTCGATGATAAACTACATGCACGTTCAACCGGACCTTACTCACTTGTGACGCAACAACCGCTAGGAGGAAAAGCACAATTTGGTGGACAACGTTTTGGTGAAATGGAAGTTTGGGCATTAGAAGCTTATGGTGCTGCTTATACACTTCAAGAAATCCTAACGTATAAATCAGATGATGTGGTCGGACGTGTAAAAACCTACGAAGCGATCGTGAAGGGTGAACCCATTCCAAAACCAGGTGTACCAGAATCATTCCGTGTATTAGTAAAAGAATTACAATCATTGGGACTAAATATGAGAGTATTAGACGCGGAAAATCAAGAAATTGAATTGCGTGATATGGATGACGACGATGATGATCTAATTACCGTTGATGCATTGACCAAATATGCGCAAGAACAAGCGGCGAAACAGGCAGAACAAGTAGAACAAAATGCTGCAGCGAATGAAACGACGGTCTCTCAAACTCAAACAGATTCGATTGAATAAACACGGTCATTAAAAGAAATGGAGGGAACACCTGTTGATTGATGTAAATAAATTTGAAAGTATGCAAATTGGTTTAGCTTCTCCCGAAAAGATTAGAAGTTGGTCATACGGCGAAGTCAAAAAACCAGAAACCATAAATTATCGTACCCTTAAACCAGAACGTGACGGTCTTTTCTGTGAACGCATTTTCGGTCCTACGAAGGACTGGGAATGTGCGTGTGGAAAATACAAACGAATTCGTTACAAGGGAATCGTTTGTGATCGCTGTGGCGTAGAAGTTACGCGTTCCAAAGTTCGGCGCGAACGAATGGCGCATATCGAGTTGGCTGCACCTGTTTCACATATTTGGTATTTTAAAGGAATTCCTAGTCGGATGGGTCTTGTTTTAGACATGAGCCCACGTGCATTGGAAGAAATTATCTACTTTGCCTCTTATGTGGTAACGGAAGCTGGCGATACGTCTTTAGAAAAGAAACAGCTTTTAACAGAACGTGAATACCGTGAAAAAAGAGAACAATACGGTCAAAGTTTCCAAGCAGGAATGGGAGCCGAAGCGATCAAGCATTTGCTAGATGATGTTCATTTGGATAAAGAAGTTGCAGAATTGAAAGAAGAATTAAAAACAGCTCAAGGACAAAAAAGAACGCGTGCGATACGTCGTTTGGATATCTTAGAAGCATTCCGTAGTTCAGGTAATGAACCAAGCTGGATGGTCATGGATGTCATTCCAGTGATCCCACCAGATTTACGTCCAATGGTTCAATTAGAAGGTGGCCGTTTTGCGACAAGTGATTTAAATGACTTGTATCGCCGTGTTATCAACCGTAACAATCGGTTGAAACGGTTGTTAGACTTAAGTGCACCAAATATCATCGTCCAAAATGAAAAGCGGATGCTGCAAGAAGCGGTAGATGCCCTAATTGATAATGGTCGTCGGGGTCGTCCCGTTACAGGTCCAGGAAATCGTCCATTAAAATCCCTTTCTCATATGTTGAAAGGAAAACAAGGTCGTTTCCGTCAAAATCTACTGGGTAAACGTGTCGATTATTCTGGTCGTTCTGTTATCGTTGTAGGTCCTTTCTTGAAAATGTATCAATGTGGCTTGCCAAAAGAAATGGCGATTGAGCTTTTCAAACCGTTTGTGATGCATGAATTAGTCAAGCGCGGCGAAGCGAGCAACATAAAAAATGCGAAGAAAAAAATTGAACGTCAAGAAGATGCGGTTTGGGATATTCTTGAAGATGTAATCAAAGAGCATCCCGTTCTATTGAACCGGGCGCCTACATTGCATAGATTGGGTATTCAAGCATTTGAACCAGTCTTAGTTGAAGGTCGTGCGATCCGTTTGCATCCATTGGTATGTGAAGCCTACAATGCCGATTTCGATGGAGACCAAATGGCGGTCCATGTGCCACTGAATGAAGAAGCGCAAGCAGAAGCCAGAATGTTAATGCTTGCAGCACAAAACATTTTGAATCCAAAAGATGGGAAACCAGTTGTAACTCCTTCCCAAGATATGGTACTTGGTAACTATTATCTAACAATGGAAGAAGACGGACGCGAAGGCGAAGGCATGATTTTCCGTGACTTAAATGAAGCTGTCTTGGCATGGAAAAATGGCTATGTCCATTTGCATTCACGTATTGGGTTACAAACTTCTTCTTTAGCGGATAAGCCTTTTACAGATTGGCAAAAAGAACGGATTCTGATTACGACAGTTGGGAAAGTAATTTTCAACGAAATTATGCCGCCAGAATTCCCATATTTGAATGAACCAACAGACTATAACTTGACGGTTCAAACACCAGATCAATATTTTGTTGAACCGGGTACAAATATTCCAGAACACATCAAAAAACAAAAGCTATTGGCACCATTTAAAAAGAAAAATCTTGGAAATGTCATTGCAGAGGTCTTCAAACGATTCCATATTACTGAAACTTCTAAGATGCTAGATAGAATGAAGGATTTAGGGTACAACCAATCGACCTTTGCCGGAATGACTGTTGGGATTGCAGATATTGTAGTCTTACATGAAAAACAAGCGATTATCGATGGCGCGCATAAAAAAGTGGAAAATGTAACCAAACAATTTAGACGTGGCTTGATTACAGATGATGAGAGATACGAACGTGTCATTGCAATCTGGAATGAAGCCAAAGATACGATCCAATTGAAGCTAATGGAAAGCTTGGATGATAAAAACCCAATCTTTATGATGAGTGATTCAGGTGCTCGTGGGAATATCTCTAACTTTACGCAGCTAGCTGGGATGCGTGGCTTGATGGCCGCTCCAAATGGCCGGATCATGGAATTGCCGATTATTTCGAACTTCCGTGAAGGCTTGAGTGTCTTGGAAATGTTTATTTCTACCCATGGCGCTCGTAAAGGAATGACCGATACTGCGTTGAAAACAGCCGATTCAGGGTATTTAACGCGTCGTTTAGTAGATGTTGCCCAAGATGTAATTATTCGCGAAGATGACTGTGGTACCGATCGTGGGTTAGATATTGCGGCTATTCGTGAGGGAAATGAAATCATTGAACCTTTAGAAGAACGCTTATTGGGTCGTTATACCAGTAAAGCAGTGATTCATCCAGAAACTGGTAAGGAAATTGTGGGTAAAAATGATATCATCACCGAAGATATTGCCAAAGAAATTATCGATGCTGGTATTGAAACAGTCACAATCCGTTCGGTATTTACATGTAATACCAAACATGGTGTATGTAAACACTGTTATGGTCGTAACTTGGCAACTGGTTCAGAAGTCGAAGTTGGGGAAGCAGTCGGCACGATTGCGGCTCAATCAATCGGCGAACCCGGAACACAGTTAACCATGCGGACATTCCATACAGGTGGGGTTGCTGGAGATGATATTACCCAAGGGCTACCTCGTGTTCAAGAAATCTTTGAAGCACGTAATCCGAAAGGACAAGCCGTCATTACCGAAGTAACTGGTGAAGTGATCGACTTGATCGAAGATGCAGCAACACGTACGCGAGAAATTACGATTAAAGGTAAAACTGATACAAGATCGTATGCTGTTCCTTACACTGCACGTTTGAAAGTTGCAGAAGGTGATATTGTCCATCGTGGCGCACCACTAACAGAAGGCTCCATTGATCCCAAACAATTATTACGTGTTCGAGATGTATTATCTGTTGAAAACTATCTATTGCGCGAAGTCCAACGTGTTTACCGGATGCAAGGAGTAGAAATTGGCGATAAGCATATTGAAGTAATGGTTCGTCAAATGTTGCGTAAAGTCCGTGTAATGGATCCAGGTGATACCGATATTTTACCAGGAACATTGTTAGACATTGCTGAATTTAAAGATCGTAACTACGATACTTTAGTAGTCGGTGGTACGCCAGCTACTGGTCGTCCAGTTCTGTTAGGTATTACCAAGGCATCGTTAGAAACAAACAGTTTCTTATCTGCTGCTTCTTTCCAAGAAACAACCAGAGTCTTGACAGATGCGGCAATTCGCGGCAAGCAAGACCCATTGTTAGGCTTGAAAGAAAATGTTATCATCGGGAAAATCATTCCTGCTGGAACAGGTATGGCAAAATATCGTAACATGGAACCAAAAGAAATCGGTGTTGCAAGCGAAAATGTCTATAGTATTAGTGATATTGAAGCACAAATGGCTGCCGAAGATGCAATGAAAAATAACGAGTAAGCATGAAGAAAAACCGTCTGAAAATCCTACTGGATTTTCAGGCGGTTTTTATATATAGGTAAAAAGTAAATATTTGTTTGAAAAAGTAATTTTTTGCGTAATCTATTCATGAGGTGAATGAAGGATGCTAATTGCCAGAAATAGTAAGGGAAAAATCATTCGGCTATGGAATAGTTCAGTCGAAGAACGGCAGCGATGGAAGCGCGAACCATTCGATTGTCCAGCATGCCAGCAACCGGTGATCCTAAAAAATGGGGAAATTAAGCGCGCGCATTTTGCACATGTTTCAAATGAAAATTGTCAGGTTTTTTCAGAAGGTGAAACAGAAGAACATTTAGCGGGTAAACAAATATTCGCTGAATGGTGTGCAGCAAGAAAAATAAAGTATGAAGTGGAGTCATATTTGCCAAAATTAGAACAACGACCAGATATTTTGCTGCAAGGGGGGATTACAGTTGAATTTCAATGTTCGTTGTTGTCCATTGAAAAGATGAGTGAACGAACCCGAAGCTATCAAAAACATGGTTATCACGTATTATGGATTTTAGGGGAAAAACTGCATCCACGAAAAAAACTGACACATTTGCAAACTCATTTTTTATATTTTGATCCGAATGTGGGGTATTATTTATGGGGAATGGATGTGAAACGAAGTCAGCTCATTCTTTGGTTTCATATAGAGGAAACTAGTGATGGGCGTTTATTTTATCAAAAAAAAGAATGGTCATTTGATACTAATTTGGAGATAGGTGATCTTCAATTTCCTAAAATTGGAAAGATTGTAAGTCGGCGAGAATATGATTTACAGATAGAATACCAAAAAAAGCGGCGCTGGATCGGAAAACGGCTTTATTATAAGGATAAAAAAATGTTGGCAATGCAAGCGCGGTTATATCAAAACCATCAACATCTTCTAGGTCTAAACAAGTGGTTTTATTTTCCGGTTGTAGAACCCTTTTTCTTAGAAGCTTCTTTGTTACAACTACTGATTCGCTTATGGGAGATTAATGGAGACACTCTTTTTAAGGAACAGAATTTTTTACAAAGTAGTCTGCAGCTTAAACAGCTGCTAAAGACTAGTCGTAATCTTCGCCGTTTACCTAATTGTAAGCAAGATCAATTAATTGATTATTTTGTTGCTGAATACCTTTCTTTTTGGAAAGGCAGAAAGCGTGATGGTTTTTTTCAAGATCCGCTAAAGGGAAAATTACCAAAACAAGTTCATTTGTCGAGAACTCCCTTAAGAAATATGATAAGATAAAAAGGTAGCATAAAGAGGGGAGATTAAAAAAATGAGTGAAGCAAAACAATTACCCAAACGATCCGAATTACCGGAAGAAGTAACTTGGGATGTTGCAAAAATATTTGCAACAGATGAAGCATTTAATGAAGCTTTTGACGAATTAGCCCAAAAAATCAAGGATGCAAAAGACTTCAAAGGAACACTACGCAATAGCGCAGATGCGTTGATTAAAGGAATTGAGTTTGTACTGGATGTGTACCGAAAGCTGGAAGTAATTCATGTGTATTCTCATTTGAAGAATGACCAAGATACGACAGAGGCGACGTATCAAGCCCTATATTCGCG
>JAATGB010000023.1 GCA_015654945.1 Lactobacillales bacterium
GAAATTCCTGATGAATACAAAGAACTTGCAAATGAATGGCGCGAAAAGCTAGTGGAAGCTGTAGCAGAAACTGATGAAGAGCTAACCATGAAATATCTTGAAGGGGAAGAAATTACCGAACAAGAATTGAAAGAAGGCATTCGGAAAGCGACGTTAGCTGTCGAATTTTTCCCTGTTCTTTGTGGTTCAGCTTTTAAGAATAAAGGCGTTCAATTATTGCTCGATGCAGTAATCGCTTATCTGCCTTCTCCATTAGATGTTCCAGCTATTAAAGGAACTCTTCCAGATACAGATGAAGAAGTATTGCGTCATGCAGATGATTCAGAACCGTTTTCTTCTTTGGCGTTTAAAGTAATGACTGATCCTTTTGTAGGTCGTCTTACATTCTTCCGCGTATATTCTGGAACGCTTAATTCTGGTTCATACGTTCAAAATGCATCAAAAGGGAAACGTGAACGTGTAGGTCGTATCTTACAAATGCATGCAAACTCTCGTTCTGAAATTAGCACGGTCTATGCTGGCGATATTGCAGCAGCAGTTGGTTTGAAAGATACAACAACTGGGGATACGCTATGTGATGAAAAGAGCCCTGTAATTCTGGAATCAATGGAATTCCCAGAACCAGTTATCGAAGTTGCGATTGAACCAAAATCAAAAGCTGACCAAGATAAAATGGGTGTTGCTTTACAAAAGCTTTCAGAAGAAGATCCTACTTTTAGAGCTTCAACAAACTCGGAAACAGGCGAAACAATCATTGCTGGTATGGGTGAACTTCACTTAGATATCATTGTAGATCGTATGCGTCGTGAGTTTAAAGTAGAAGCAAATGTAGGTGCACCGCAAGTTTCTTATCGTGAAACATTCCGTGCGCCGCTTACACAAGCGGAAGGTAAATTTGTTCGTCAGTCTGGTGGTAAAGGTCAATACGGACATGTATGGGTTGAATTTACACCAAATGAAGAAGGCGCTGGATTTGAATTTGAAAATGCAATCGTCGGTGGGGTTGTGCCGCGTGAATACATTCCAGCTGTAGAAGCAGGACTAAAAGCTTCTATGGAAAATGGTGTGTTAGCTGGTTATCCTCTAGTGGATATTAAAGCAAAGCTTTACGATGGTTCTTATCATGATGTCGATTCAAATGAAACTGCCTTTCGTGTTGCAGCCTCGATGGCTTTACGTGCCGCTGCGAAGAAAGCCCAACCAGCAATTTTGGAACCCGTTATGGCAATCGAAGTAGTGATCCCAGAAGAATATTTGGGTGATGTTATGGGTCATGTAACAGCAAGACGTGGACGTGTAGAAGGAATGGAAGCGCGTGGAAATGCACAAGTTGTTCGTGCAATGGTTCCTTTAGCAGAGATGTTCGGTTATGCAACAACTCTTCGTTCCGCAACACAAGGACGTGGCGTATTTACAATGACATTCGATCATTATGAAGATGTTCCAAAATCAATTCAAGAAGAAATCATCAAGAAAAATGGCGGATCAACAGATTAAAATTTTCTGCTAGGTTTTTCGCGGGATTTCGTGTAAAATATAGTACGGAAGATTGAAAGTTGTTTATCAGCTTTCATCAAATAATAATATTAAAAAATTTTAGGAGGAATTACTCAAAATGGCAAAAGCAAAATATGATCGTTCAAAACCCCATGTTAACATCGGAACAATTGGACACGTTGACCATGGTAAAACAACTTTAACTGCTGCAATCGCAACTGTATTATCTAAACAAAACGGCGGCGAAGCACAAAACTATGCAGATATTGATAATGCTCCAGAAGAAAAAGAACGTGGTATTACAATTAACACTTCTCATATCGAATATGAAACTGAAACGCGTCACTATGCCCATGTTGACTGCCCAGGACATGCCGATTATGTTAAAAACATGATCACAGGAGCAGCACAAATGGATGGTGCGATCTTAGTAGTTTCTGCTGCTGATGGTCCAATGCCTCAAACACGTGAACATATCCTATTGTCTCGTAACGTTGGTGTTCCATACATCGTTGTTTTCCTAAACAAAGTTGATATGGTTGATGACGAAGAATTACTAGAATTAGTTGAAATGGAAGTACGTGATCTATTAACTGAATATGACTTCCCAGGCGATGACACTCCAGTTATTTCTGGTTCAGCTTTGAAAGCATTAGAAGGCGATCCAGTTTATGAAGAAAAAATCTTAGAATTAATGGCTGCAGTGGATGAATATATTCCAACTCCAGCACGTGATACTGACAAACCATTCATGATGCCAGTTGAAGATGTTTTCTCAATTACTGGACGTGGAACGGTTGCTACAGGACGTGTTGAACGTGGACAAGTTCGTGTTGGTGATGAAGTTGAAATCGTTGGGATTGCAGAAGAAACAGCGAAAACAACTGTAACAGGTGTTGAAATGTTCCGTAAATTGTTAGACTATGCAGAAGCTGGCGATAACATTGGTGCGTTACTTCGTGGGGTTGCTCGTGAAGATATCGAACGTGGACAAGTATTATCTAAACCAGGTACAATTACACCACATACTAAGTTTAGAGCTGAAGTATATGTTTTATCAAAAGAAGAAGGCGGACGTCATACTCCTTTCTTCACAAATTATCGTCCTCAATTCTATTTCCGTACAACTGACGTAACTGGAGTGATCGAGTTACCAGAAGGTACTGAAATGGTAATGCCAGGAGACAACGTAACAATTGACGTTGACTTGATTCATGCGATCGCGATCGAAGACGGAACTCGTTTCTCTATTCGTGAAGGTGGACGTACTGTTGGTTCAGGCGTTGTTAGCACAATTACTGCTTAATTATGATTCGAAATATCAAGTTAGGAATCTTTTGATTCCTAACTTTTTTTTATAGTTAGCGGTGTCTAGTCGCATTGGAGCTTAAGGCGAAATTGGCTGTTTGATTTACGAAAATGGCTTTCCCTGAAAAGTCTTTTATTTTTCTACGTGAAAAAAATTTTGATTATCTATTATAATGAAAACAAAAAAATAAATACAGTGAAAAAAAGCTTGCTATTAAAGCTTTTTTTTAGTATAATTTTAAAGGTGCTGACTTTGTGCAGTATGGAAAGCACTAGTAGGCCATGCAAATGGCTTTGTGGCGGAGAAACGAGAGGTTGCGACACGCCTGGACGCATTGCCACGGAAGGGCATGACGGAGATTTTCGTGGAGCTATGTCTACTTTTAAAATTAGGCGAAGGAGGGAACAAGATGGCAAAACAAAAAATTCGTATCCGTTTAAAAGCGTATGAACATCGCATTTTAGATCAATCAGCGGATAAGATTGTGGAAACTGCAACAAGAACAGGAGCTGGGGTATCAGGTCCAATTCCATTACCTACAGAACGTTCTGTATATACAGTTATCCGTGCGACACATAAGTACAAAGATTCACGTGAACAATTCGAAATGCGCACACATAAGCGTTTAATCGACATTGTGAATCCAACACCAAAAACAGTTGATGCTTTGATGAAGCTTGACTTACCAAGCGGTGTAAATATCGAAATTAAATTATAAAAAATAACAAGATGATGGGGGTGTACTCATGACCAAAGGAATCTTAGGAAAAAAAGTAGGAATGACACAAATTTTCACTGCAAATGGTGAATTGATTCCAGTAACAGTAGTTGAAGCTACTCCAAATGTAGTACTACAAGTGAAAACTGTCGAAACAGACGGTTACGAAGCGATTCAACTCGGTTACCAAGAAAAACGTGAAATTTTGTCGAATAAACCTGCGAAAGGTCATGTTGCAAAAGCAAACACGACTCCTAAGCGCTTCATTAGAGAAATCAATAATGTTGAGCTAGGAGAATATGAAGTAGGAACAGAAATTAAGGTAGATGTTTTCCAAGCAGGAGATATTGTTGATGTTACAGGTACTTCGAAGGGTAAAGGATTCCAGGGAGCAATTAAGCGCCATGGACAAAGCCGTGGACCAATGAGTCACGGATCTCGTTATCACCGTCGTCCTGGGTCAATGGGTCCAGTAGCACCAAACCGTGTATTTAAAAATAAAAAATTAGCTGGTCGTATGGGTGGAGAACGAATCACGATTCAAAACTTAGAAATTGCGAAAGTGGATCTTGAAAAGAATGTTATTCTGATCAAAGGAAACATACCTGGAGCTAAAAAATCATTAATCCAAATTAAATCAGCACTCAAAGCTGGGAAATAAGAATAAAGAGAGGAGGAACTAAGGAATGCCAACTGTAGCATTATTTAAACAAGATGGAACGAAAAATGGCGAAGTAACATTGAACGACGCTGTTTTTGGAATTGAACCTAATGAAACTGTTGTATTTGATGTTGTTCTTATGCAACGTGCATCATTAAGACAAGGTACACATGCTGTTAAAAATCGCAGTGCTGTTCGTGGCGGTGGTCGTAAACCATGGCGCCAAAAAGGGACGGGTCGTGCACGTCAAGGGTCTATTCGATCACCACAATGGCGTGGAGGTGGAGTTGTCTTTGGACCTACACCACGTTCGTACAGCTACAAACTTCCTAGAAAAGTTCGTCGTTTAGCAATTAAATCTGTATTATCAGAGAAAGTTGCAGAAAATAATTTAGTAGTTGTAGATGCATTGACATTTGATGCACCAAAAACAAAAGAATTCAAACAAGTTTTAGCTAATTTAAGCGTAGATTCTAAAGTGTTGGTTGTACTAGAAAGTGACAATGATTTTGCTGCTTTGTCTGCACGTAATTTACCAAACGTTTCTGTAGTAGAAGCGGATAGTGTAAGTGTGTTGGATGTAGTATCAAACAACAAATTAGTAATTACGCAAACTGCTCTTACTCAAGTAGAGGAGGTGCTTGCATAATGGAATTACTAGATGTAATCAAACGCCCAGTAATCACAGAAGCGTCAATGGATGCAATGGACGAAAAGAAATATACATTCGAAGTAGATACTCGCGCAAATAAAACATTGGTGAAACAAGCTGTTGAATCAGCTTTTGGTGTAGACGTAAAAAAAGTTAACATCATGAATGTGAAACCGAAATTTAAACGCATGGGTAAATATGCAGGATATACAAAAAAACGTCGTAAAGCAATTGTGACGTTAACAGAAAATTCAAAAGAAATTCAACTTTTTGATGCTGAATAAAAAATTTAAATAGGAGGGAAAATACGTGACGATTAAGAAGTATAAACCAACCTCAAATGGTCGCCGTAACATGACGGGTTCTGATTTTGCAGAAATTACAACTTCAACACCTGAAAAAACCTTGTTACAACCATTGAAGAACAACGCTGGACGTAATAATAACGGTCGGATTACTGTTCGTCATCAAGGTGGCGGTCACAAACGTCAATACCGTGTTATTGATTTTAAACGTAACAAAGACGATGTTCTAGGACTTGTTAAAACCATTGAGTATGATCCAAACAGATCTGCTAATATTGCACTAATTCACTATACTGATGGAGTAAAAGCTTATATCTTAGCTCCAAAAGGTTTAGAAGTTGGTACACAAATTGAATCAGGTTCAGATGCGGATATTAAAGTCGGTAATGCATTACCACTTTCTAATATTCCAGTCGGAACAATTGTTCACAATATTGAAATGAAACCTGGTAAGGGCGGACAATTAATTCGTTCTGCTGGCACAAGTGCACAAGTACTTGGTAAAGAAGGGAAATATGTACTAATTCGTTTGAATTCAGGCGAAGTGCGTATGATCTTAGCTACTTGCCGTGCAACAATTGGGGCTGTTGGGAATGAACAACACGAACTAATTAATATCGGTAAAGCTGGACGTAGCCGTTGGATGAGAAAACGTCCGACTGTTCGTGGTAGTGTAATGAACCCGAACGATCACCCACACGGTGGTGGTGAAGGTAAAGCACCAATTGGACGTAAAGCACCAGTTAGTCCTTGGGGCCAACCAGCAATTGGATTTAAAACGCGTAACAAAAAAGCTCAATCAGATAAACTTATTGTACGTCGTCGTAAAACAAAATAAAGAAAAACACGTGGCTTAAAAAGCCCTATATTTTGAGAGGAGGTTCACCATGGGTCGAAGCTTAAAGAAGGGACCTTTCGTTGATGATCATTTAATGAAAAAGATCGATGCTCAAAAGGATCTTGAAAAGAAGAAAGTGATCAAAACTTGGTCTCGCCGTTCAACAGTTTTCCCAACATTTGTCGGCTATACAATTGCGGTATATGATGGTAGAAAACATGTTCCAGTTTATATTCAAGAAGACATGGTAGGACACAAACTAGGAGAATTTGCGCCAACAAGAACATATCGTGGCCATTCTGCCGATGATAAGAAAACCAAACGATAATTATTGAGGGGAGGAATTGCAAATGTCAGAACAAATTACTTCAGCAAAGGCAACTGCCAAAACAGTTCGCACTTCACCTCGTAAATCACGTATCGTTATTGATCTTATTAGAGGTAAAAGCGTAGCAGAAGCTATTTCAGTTTTGAAATTTACACCAAACAAAGCTGCTGGAATTATCGAAAAAGTACTAATGTCAGCAGTAGCAAATGCAGAAAATAACTACGATTTGGATGTTGAAAATTTAGTGGTATCTGAAGCTTTTGTCAATGAAGGACCAACAATGAAACGTTTCCGTCCTCGTGCAAAAGGATCAGCTTCACCGATCAACAAACGTACAAGTCATATTACAGTAGTTGTAAAAGAAAAATAAGACGGACTAGCATTTCTAAATAAGTGATTGTTTAGAAAGACAGACGCCGGCTGTAAGAAACAAGAGGAGGACTATTGCTCTTAGTACTTTAGTACTTAGAAACAATAGATACCGGACCTCAAATAGATAAGAGGAGGACTATTGCTCTTAGTGCTTTAGCACTTAGAAACAATAGATACCGGACCTCAAATAGATAAGAGGAGGACTATTGCTCTTAGTGCTTTAGCACTTAGAAACAATAGATACCGGACCTCAAATAGATAAGAGGAGGGACAACCTGTGGGTCAAAAAGTACATCCAATTGGCATGCGTGTAGGTATCATCCGTGATTGGGATGCAAAATGGTATGCTGAAAAAGAGTATGCTGAATACTTGCATGAAGACTTGAAAATCCGTAAATTTATCGCTAAGACACTTGCTGATGCCGCTGTGTCTACAATTGAAATCGAACGTGCAACAAATCGCGTAAATATTTCGATTCACACAGCTAAACCAGGTATGGTTATCGGTAAAGGCGGATCTGAAGTTGAAAATTTAAGAAAAGAATTAAACAATTTAACTGGTAAAAAAATTCATATCAATATTGTTGAAATTAAAAAACCCGATTTAGATGCAAAATTAGTTGCCGAAGGAATTGCACGTCAATTAGAAAACCGTGTTGCTTTCCGTCGCGCACAAAAACAAGCAATCCAAAGAACAATGAGATCTGGCGCACAAGGAATCAAAACACAAGTATCTGGTCGTTTAAACGGTGCGGATATTGCGCGTGCAGAAGGATATTCAGAAGGAACTGTTCCACTTCATACTTTGCGTGCTGATATTGATTACGCATGGGAAGAAGCAGATACAACATACGGAAAACTAGGAGTTAAAGTGTGGATTTATCGCGGAGAAATTCTTCCTGAAAAAAAGAACACTGAGAAAGGAGGGAAATAATCATGTTAGTACCTAAACGTGTAAAACACCGTCGTGAATTTAGAGGAAAAATGCGTGGAGAAGCTAAAGGTGGTAAAGAAGTATCTTTTGGTGAATGGGGCTTGCAAGCCGTTGAATCTCACTGGATTACTAACCGTCAAATTGAAGCATCCCGTATTGCAATGACTCGTTATATGAAACGTGGTGGGAAAGTGTGGATTAAAATTTTCCCTCATAAATCATATACATCAAAAGCTATCGGAGTTCGTATGGGTAAAGGTAAAGGGGCGCCCGAAGGTTGGGTTTCACCAGTAAAACGTGGAAAAGTCATGTTTGAAATTGCCGGAGTTCCAGAAGAAGTAGCGCGTGAAGCTTTAAGACTGGCTTCTCATAAATTGCCAGTCAAAACTAAAATCGTTAAACGCGAGGAAATGGGTGGTGAATCGAATGAAGGTTAAAGAAATCAAAGAATTAACCACTGCCGAAATGATTCAAAAAGAAAAAGAGTACAAGGAAGAATTATTCAATTTAAGATTCCAACTTGCTACAGGACAATTAGAAAATACCGCACGCATTAATGAAGTACGTAAATCGATTGCACGCATCAAAACGGTGTTGCGTGGGCAAGAAAAGTAACATTGGAAGGAGGCCATTAAACGTATGACTGAAGAAAGAAACCAACGTAAAGTTTACCAAGGCCGTGTTGTTTCTGACAAAATGGATAAAACCATAGTGGTTGTCGTAGAAACATACAAAATGCACAAAATTTATGGCAAACGTGTAAGATATTCTAAGAAGTACAAAGCACATGATGAAAACAATGTTGCAAAAACAGGAGACATCGTGAGAATTATGGAAACTCGTCCATTATCCGCTACAAAACGTTTCCGTTTACTAGAGGTAGTTGAAGAAGCAGTTATTATCTAAGCGAGATTTTCCTATAGATTGAAGCTTAAAATCTGAAAGGAGGATACCAACGTGATCCAAGCAGAAAGTCGTTTGAAAGTCGCTGACAACTCTGGCGCCCGTGAAGTACTAGCAATTAAAGTGTTAGGCGGATCTGGACGTAAAACAGCCGGTATTGGCGACGTAATTGTAGCTACGGTTAAACAAGCAACGCCAGGTGGTGTTGTCAAAAAAGGTGAAGTAGTAAGAGCAGTAATTGTACGTACGAAATCAGGAGCTAGACGTAATGATGGTTCATACATCAAATTTGATGAAAATGCCTGCGTAATTATCCGTGACGATAAAAGTCCACGCGGCACACGTATTTTCGGGCCTGTCGCTCGTGAATTACGCGAAAATAATTTCATGAAGATCGTTTCACTAGCACCAGAAGTATTATAATCAAGACTTTTTTTAAGGAGGTGCGAGACAAAGATGTTCGTTAAAAAAGGCGATAAAGTTAAAGTAATTACTGGGAAAGACAAAAACAAAGAAGGCGTAGTTTTAACTGCGTTTCCCAAGAGTGACAAAGTCATCGTTGAAGGTGTTAACGTTGTAAAAAAACACCAAAAACCTAACGCGGCAGCTCCTCAAGGTGGAATCATTGAAAAAGAAGCGCCAATTCATGTTTCTAATGTAATGGTGATTGATCCATCAAATGGAGTAGCTACTCGTGTAGGATACAAAGAAGTAGATGGCAAAAAAGTACGTGTTTCTAAAAAAACTGGTGAAGTTTTAGATAAGTAAGAATCAAGGAAGGAGGGAGCAACTGAATGAGCCGCCTGAAAGAAAAATATATCAAAGAAGTAACACCATCTTTAGTGGAAAAATTCAATTATACATCAGTAATGCAAACACCAAAAGTTGACAAGATTGTCATTAATATGGGTGTGGGTGACGCTGTATCTAATGCTAAAAATTTAGATAAAGCCGTTGAAGAATTAGCTTTAATAGCTGGTCAAAAACCAATTATTACGAAAGCAAAAAAATCAATCGCTGGTTTCCGTTTACGTGAAGGAATGCCTATTGGTTGTAAAGTAACATTACGTGGAGAAAGAATGTATGAATTTTTAGACAAACTAGTAACCGTTTCTCTACCTCGTGTTCGTGATTTCCATGGCGTAAGCAAGAAATCATTTGACGGACGTGGTAACTATACTTTAGGAATTAAAGAACAATTAATCTTCCCAGAAGTTGATTATGATTTGATCGATAAAGTGCGCGGAATGGATGTTGTCATTGTTACAACAGCAAACACTGACGAAGAATCTCGCGAATTGTTAGCACAACTTGGAATGCCATTCCAAAAATAAGAAAGAGGAGGCGAACTACATGGCTAAAAAATCAATGATTGCTAAAAACAAACGCCCAGCAAAATTTTCAACGCAAGAATATACTCGTTGCGAAAATTGCGGCCGTCCACATTCAGTTTATCGTAAATTTAAACTTTGCCGTATTTGCTTCCGCGAACTTGCCTATAAAGGACAAATTCCCGGCGTGAAGAAAGCTAGCTGGTAACAAAAAACCCGCATAAAGGAGGTAAATAGCTCAATGGTCATGACAGATCCGATCGCAGACTTTCTAACTCGTATTCGTAATGCCAATATGGTAAAACACGATACATTAGAAGTACCTGCTTCAAAAATTAAACATGATATCGCCGAAATCCTGAAACGTGAAGGTTTCGTTCGCGATGTTGAATATATTGAAGACGACAAACAAGGAATCATCCGTGTATTCTTGAAATACGGCAAAAATGAAGAACGTGTCATTACGAACTTAAAACGTATCTCAAAACCAGGTTTACGCGCTTATGTAAAAGCAGATGAAGTACCGAAAGTATTAAACGGACTAGGTATCGCAATTATCTCAACTTCTGAAGGTGTTATTACCGATAAAGAAGCAAGAGAACGCAGTATCGGTGGCGAAGTTGTCGCCTACGTTTGGTAATGTAAAAAAACTACAAGGAGGTGTCTTGAAGTGAGCCGTATTGGTAATAAAGTAATCATCATTCCTGAAGGAGTAACTGTTACAAAAGATGGAAATGATTTAACTGTAAAAGGACCTAAAGGCGAATTAGTTCGTACTTTTGTTCCAAATATTACAATTAACATTGAAGGTAACGAAATCAAATTGACTCGTCCAAATGATGAAAAAGAAAATCGTGCATTACATGGAACGATGAGAGCAAACCTAAACAACATGATTGTTGGCGTTAGCCAAGGTTTTGAAAAAGCTCTTGAACTTATCGGGGTTGGATATCGTGCGCAATTACAAGGAAATAAACTTGTTTTGAACGTAGGTTATTCCCATCAAGTTGAAGTGGAAGCTCCAGAAGGTGTAACAATTGAAGTTCCTGCAAATACACAAGTTGTAATTAAAGGATCAAACAAAGAACATGTTGGCGAATTAGCTGCTAATATCCGTGGTATCCGCCCTCCAGAACCTTATAAAGGGAAAGGAATTCGTTACGTTGGCGAATTTGTAAGACGTAAAGAAGGTAAAACGGGTAAATAGGTTAATCCGTAATATAAAAATAAAGAGGTGACAATTGTGATTTCAAAACCAGACAAAAACAAAACACGCCAAAAGAGACACGGTCGTGTACGCGCAAAAATCTCTGGTACTGCAGAGTGCCCACGCTTGAACGTGTTTCGTTCGAATAAAAACATCTACGCGCAAGTTATTGATGACGTAGCGGGTGTGACGCTAGCAAGTGCCTCTACCTTAGACAAAGAAATTTCAGGTGGAACAAAAACCGAAACGGCGAAAGCTGTGGGAGCAGCTGTTGCAAAAGAAGCTGCTGCAAAAGGAATTAAGAAAGTAGTCTTTGACCGTGGTGGTTACCTTTACCATGGCCGCGTTGCAGCACTAGCTGAAGAAGCACGTGAAAATGGACTAGAATTTTAGAAGAAGGAGGAAGACCATTCATGACTCAAATTGATCCCAAACATTTGGAATTAGAAGATCGCGTTGTATCCATCAACCGTGTAACCAAAGTTGTAAAAGGTGGACGTCGTTTACGTTTTGCTGCTTTAGTAGTTGTTGGTGACAAAAACGGTCACATAGGATTTGGAACAGGGAAAGCGCAAGAAGTTCCTGAAGCGATCCGTAAAGCAATTGAAGATGCAAAGAAAAACTTAGTTGAAGTACCAATGGTTGGTTCTACAATCCCTCATGAAGTAATCGGTGTATTTGGCGGCGGACGTATTTTGATGAAGCCTGCTGTTGCCGGTTCAGGAGTGGCTGCTGGTGGACCAGTTCGTGCCGTTTTAGAATTAGCTGGAGTAGCGGATATTACAAGTAAATCTTTAGGATCTAATACACCAATCAACGTGGTTCGCGCTACAGTTGAAGGCTTGAAACAATTAAAACGTGCAGAAGAAGTTGCAAAACTTCGTGGTAAAACTGTAGAAGAATTAATCGGATAAGGAGGACATCGTAATGGCTGAATTAAAAATTACGTTAAAACGCAGTGTAATCGGACGTCCTCAAAATCAACGTGATACAGTGAAAGCATTAGGTTTGAGAAAATTGAACAGTACTGTTGTAAAAACAGATAATGATGCGATTAAAGGTATGATCAATACTGTTTCACATTTAGTGGACGTTGAAGAAATTTAATGATAGAAGATTACTTTAAGGAGGTGCCAAATCAATGAAACTTCATGAGTTAAAACCAGCTGAAGGCTCTCGCCAAGTGCGTAATCGTGTAGGACGCGGAACTTCATCAGGTAACGGAAAAACTTCCGGTCGTGGACAAAAAGGTCAAAATGCCCGTTCTGGAGGTGGTGTACGCCTAGGTTTTGAAGGGGGACAAACTCCTTTATTCCGTCGTATTCCAAAACGTGGATTCACAAATATTAATCGTAAAGACTTTGCCATTGTCAATTTAGAAGTTCTAAATAAGTTTGAAGATGGTAAAGAAGTAACACCTACTGTTTTAATCGAAGCAGGAATTGTTAAAAATGAAAAATCAGGAATTAAAATTCTTGGTAACGGTGAAGTTACTAAAAAACTAACTGTGAAGGCTGCTAAGTTTTCAAAATCAGCACAAGAAGCTATTGAAGCTGCTGGTGGGTCAATTGAGGTGATCTAATGCTTAAAATAGTAAAAGACGCATTTAAAGTAAAGGATATTCGTAATAAAATTTTCTTTACACTTTTGATTCTTTTGGCTTTCCGAATTGGTGCTCACGTTACTGTGCCCGGAGTGGATGCAAAAAAATTAGCCTCTTTGGCTGACAATTCGCTATTCACCATGCTAAATACTGTAAGTGGTAGTTCAATGGAAAACTTTTCGCTATTTGCATTAGGAGTCTCTCCATATATTACTTCTTCAATTGTTATTCAACTATTACAGATGGACATTGTTCCTAAGTTTGTTGAGTGGTCCAAGCAAGGTGAAGTAGGACGAAAAAAATTAAATCAAGCCACTCGGTACTTAACTCTTTTCCTAGCGTTTGTTCAATCAATTGGGATTACAGTAGGATTTAATACCTATGTGTCAGCCGGATTTGTAAAGAATCCCAACTTGGTAACTTATATTAGCGTTGGTATCATTCTAACTGCTGGTACGATGTTATTGACTTGGATGGGTGAACAAATTACGGAAAAAGGAATCGGTAACGGTGTTTCGATGGTGATCTTTGCTGGAATAATTTCTAGACTGCCGTCTGGAATTAAACAAGTATATGAAACCTATTTTGTTCGAATTGATCAAGCAGATCTTTGGAAATCAATTCTTGTTGTTTTGGTATTGATTATTGCAATCTTAGTGATTGTGACAGTTGTGACTTATGTGCAACAAGCGGAACGAAAAATTCCGATTCAATATACAAAACGAGTAGCGGGCGCCCCACAAAGTAGCTATTTACCACTAAAAGTGAATGCTGCTGGAGTTATCCCAGTTATCTTTGCAAGTTCTTTGATTTCAACGCCAAGTGCCATTTTACAGATTTTTAGTAATGCACATGGAACAGAAGGCTGGTATGTCATTTTATCTAAAATTTTTAACTATTCAACATTGTTGGGTGGCAGTATTTACGCAATCCTAATTGTTGCGTTTACATTTTTCTACGCATTTGTACAAGTTAATCCAGAAAAAGTTGCAGAAAATTTGCAAAAACAAGGAAGCTATATTCCGAGTGTAAGACCGGGTAAAGGAACAGAGGATTATATTTCTTCTTTGTTGCTTCGATTAAGCACCGTTGGATCGATCTTCTTAGGATTGATTGCAATATTACCAATTATTGCGCAAAATGTTTGGGATTTACCTAAATCAATTGGTTTAGGTGGAACAAGCTTATTAATTGTGATTGGTGTTGCTTTAGAAACAGCAAAACAATTAGAAGGTTTGATGATGAAACGTCAATATACTGGATTTATTAAAAAGTAAGAGTTTTGTGTTGAGGTTTTTCCTCAACACGGTCTCAAGCAAAACCTTTTTTCCTCATAAGTTGAGGATTCTGGACAGAGTGGATGTCCAAAGAGGAGGAAGACACATGAATCTCATTTTAATGGGTCTACCTGGTGCTGGGAAAGGGACACAAGCAGAACGAATTATTGATGTATACGGTATTCCACATATTTCCACCGGAGATATGTTTCGGGCTGCAATGAAGAACCAAACAGCATTAGGCTTAGAAGCCAAATCCTACATTGATAAGGGTGAACTGGTTCCAGATACGGTTACAAATGGAATCGTCAAAGAACGTTTGAGTGAACCAGATACAGAAAAAGGTTTTCTGTTAGATGGTTATCCCCGAACGTTTGATCAAGTACAAGCATTGGAACAAACAATCAATGAATTAGGCAAGAAATTAGATGCCGTTGTTAACATTCATGTAGAAGAAAAAGTGTTGATTGAGCGTCTTGCTGGAAGATTCATCTGTAAAAATTGTGGTGCAACTTACCACAAAGTGAATCATCCAACAAAAGTTGAGGGAACATGTGACAGATGTGGTGGTCATGAATTTTTCCAACGCGAAGATGACAAACCGGAAACGGTTAAAAATCGTTTATCTGTAAACATTGAAAACAGTAAGCCGATACTAGCGTTTTATCAAGAAAAGAACCTTCTACACACGATCGACGGAAATCGCGAAATCAATCTTGTTTTTGACGATGTCAAAAAGATCATTGAACAAAATAATTAGAAGAGCCATGAATTTAGTAGATAATATCCTTATCTGGTTTCTCTTCCCTTGTTATTCTGTTGATTGTGTGATAGAATATCCCAGTCTAACTTTAAATTAATCTTACAGTATGCTATAATGTGTAAGTTGAGGAAAATTTTAGGTGGGAGCAAGAGTTTCCACCGTTTTATCGTGTGAAAATGCGAAACAAGTATAAGGAGGTACTATGCGTGGCGAAAGATGATGTGATTGAAATTGAAGGTACAGTCGTCGAAACTTTGCCGAATGCAATGTTTAAAGTAGAACTTGAAAATGGACACGTAGTGTTAGCACATGTTTCTGGTAAAATAAGAATGCATTATATTCGTATTCTGCCAGGAGATAAGGTGACTGTCGAACTATCACCTTATGATTTGACTCGCGGTCGCATTACTTATCGCTTTAAATAATTGTACTCCGTAAAATCAAGGAGGTATAATCATGAAAGTAAGACCATCAGTAAAACCCATTTGTGAAAAATGTAAAGTAATCCGTCGTAAAGGACGCGTTATGGTCATTTGTGAAAATCCAAAACATAAACAACGTCAAGGATAATAGGAGGTGTAGTATAAATGGCTCGTATTGCAGGAGTAGATATTCCTCGTGACAAGCGTGTAGTAATTTCTCTTACTTATATATTTGGTATCGGAAAGACTACTGCACAACAAGTATTAGCAAATGCCGGAGTATCTGAAGAAATTCGTGTACGTGATTTAACGAATGATCAAACAGATAAAATCCGTGCAGAAGTAGACAAATTAAAAGTTGAAGGTGACCTTCGTCGTGAAGTGAACTTAAGCATCAAACGTCTGATGGAAATCGGTTCATACCGTGGAATTCGTCATCGTCGTGGTTTACCAGTTCGTGGACAAAATACAAAGAACAATGCGCGTACGCGTAAAGGCCCAGCTCGCGCTATCGCAGGCAAGAAAAAATAATGAATAAGTGAAGGAGGTTAGAACTTCATGGCAGCAAAAAAAGTTAGTAGAAAACGCCGTGTCAAAAAGAATATTGAAGCTGGTGTGGCTCATATCCACTCTACTTTTAATAATACAATTGTAATGATCACAGACGTGCATGGGAATGCATTGGCTTGGTCATCAGCTGGTTCATTAGGATTTAAAGGAAGTAAAAAATCTACACCATTTGCCGCACAAATGGCCGCTGAAGCAGCTTCAAAAGCAGCAATGGAGCATGGTTTGAAAACTGTTGAAGTAACAGTTAAAGGACCTGGTTCAGGACGTGAAGCAGCAATTCGTTCATTACAAGCAACAGGATTAGAAGTGACAGCAATTCGTGACGTCACTCCAGTTCCTCATAATGGATGCCGCCCTCCAAAACGCCGTCGTGTTTAATGAGAGTCCTTTCATTTTTGGAGTTTGAACTTGAGAACGTCATTGAACAAGAAGACACTTTCGTTTTGAAAGGGGTATAGATAAAGAATGATTGAATTTGAGAAACCAAGAATCACAAAAATTGATGAAGATAGAGATTATGGCAAGTTCGTCATCGAGCCACTTGAAAGAGGTTATGGGACTACTTTGGGTAACTCTCTACGTCGTATTTTATTGTCTTCTTTACCGGGTGCAGCAATTACCAATCTTCAAATTGATGGAGTGTTACATGAATTTTCAACCGTAAAAGGTGTCAGAGAAGACGTGACGCAAATTATTTTGAATATTAAGGGATTAGCACTTAAACTTTATGCGGAAGAAGAAAAAAACTTAGAAATAGATGTGACGGGTCCGGCTGTAGTAACTGCTGGCGATATTATTACGGATAGTGATGTAGAAATTTTGAATAAAGATTTGTATATCTGTAGTGTGGCTGAAGGGGCAACTTTTCACGCACGCCTAGTCGTAAAACCTGGTAGAGGTTATGTTCAAGCGGATGAAAACAAAAAAGAAGATATGCCAATTGGTGTATTGCCTGTTGATTCAATCTATACGCCTGTACGTCGTGTAAACTATCAAGTGGAGAATACACGTGTCGGTCATAGAGATGATTTTGACAAATTAACTTTAGAAGTGTGGAGTGACGGCTCCATCATGCCGCAAGAAGCAATTAGCTTAGCAGCAAAAATCCTAACAGAACATCTTGATATCTTTGTAAATCTAACGGATGAAGCGAAAAATGCGGAAATCATGATTGAAAAAGAAGAAACGCAAAAAGAAAAAATGTTAGAAATGACCATTGAAGAACTAGATTTATCTGTTCGTTCATACAATTGTTTGAAACGTGCAGGCATTAATTCTGTTCAAGAGTTAACCGATAAATCTGAACCTGAAATGATTAAAGTACGTAATTTGGGTCGGAAATCATTAGAAGAAGTGAAGGCAAAACTTCACGATTTAGGTTTAGGCTTACGCCAAGATGATTAAGACTTTTTGATAAGGATTCCTTTATCCACGGAAATAAAACGCCTTTAGGCATAAAGGACCTTGAAACCTAGTAAGTAAAAGGTAAAAGGAGGGAAACCAACGTGAGTTATCGTAAATTAGGACGCACTAGTAGCCAACGTAAAGCGTTGTTACGCGACATAACTACTGATTTAATCATCAATGAACGTATTGTTACAACGGAAGCTCGTGCAAAAGAAGTCCGTTCAACAACTGAAAAAATGATTACATTAGGTAAACGTGGGGATCTTCATGCTCGTCGTCAAGCTGCTGCATTCGTTCGTAACGAAGTAGCAAATGTACGTGAAGAAAATGAAGAAATCGTAGTAGAATCAGCTTTACAAAAGTTGTTTAATGATATTGCTCCTCGTTATACAGAACGTCAAGGTGGATACACGCGTATTCTTAAGACTGAACCACGTCGTGGAGACGCAGCGCCTATGGTGATCATAGAACTTGTCTAATTCAATAGAATAAAACTATACCATCACTTTAATTTGATTCTTTTAGAGTGTTATGATGTTGGAGTTGTACTCCGAGTCTAGCTCGATGCTGCTCTCTGGTTTTCCAGAGAGTATGCACTCATCATAAAGTGTGACGTAATAGTAATAGCCAAAGCGTAAGATGAAAAATCTAATGCTTTTTTATTTTGCTTTTTTTGTGTAGAAGAGAAAGAATATCGATTGAGGATTGTTGTTGCTTTACTATTTGGGTTATAATAAAGAAAATACGAAAAAAGGATGAGAGTAATGAGCCCACGCGAGCGGACTGTAAAGTTAGAGGAAGTTTCACCACCGAAAAAGAGTCAGAATTTACGCCCAATATTATTAACGGATGCAACCATAGAAGAGCGTTATGAAAAAGTGAAGCAAAGAATGAGCGCACAACAAATTGACTCCTTAATTATTTACGCAGATAAAGAGCATGGTCAAAATTTTGAATACTTGACAGGATTTATACCAAGGTTTGAAGAAGCATTAGTAATCATCCACCAAGACGCACCTACTTACTTACTAGTGGGAAACGAAAATCTAAAAATGGCAAGCTATGCCCGAGTTCCAGTAAAACCACTCCATGTTCCATTTTTTTCTTTACCAAATCAACCAATGGAAAATGAAATTTCTTTACAAGAAGTATTTAAACAGGCAGAAATTACATCTGACAAAGTAGTTGGATTAGTAGGCTGGAAGTATTTTACAAGTAATCAAGTGGATAATGAAAAATTGTTTGATTTTCCCCATTATGTAGTGGAAGCAATTCGATCGATTGCACCAAAGAAGCTTGTGAATCGGATAGACTTATTTATTGCTCCTAAAGACGGCGCACGCGTCACAAATAATGCCAATGAAATTGCACATTATGAATTTGGTGCGGCATTGGCTTCAACATGTATGCTCAATGCGTTAGATGCAATTGAAATTGGAAAAACCGAGATGGAAATTGGTCAGTATCTAAGCGCAAGTGGTCAAACAAACAATGTTGTGACGATCAGTGCGACCGGGAATCGTTTTGAACAGGGAAATATCTATCCAACTGATAAAAAAATAGCGATAGGTGATAAAATATCCTTAACAACTGGTTTTAGAGGTGGTTTGTCAAGTCGAAGTGGTTATGCTGTTTTTGATCGCGAAAAACTGGCGGTAGAGCAAAAAGATTATCTGGAAAAAGTCGTGATTCCTTATTTTAAGGCTTATCGAACTTGGCTTGAAACAATTCAGATTGGGATGACTGGCGGGGAACTGTATCAAAGGATCGAGGAAGTTCTGCCTAAAGCAGTTTATGGGTGGCACTTAAATCCGGGACACTTAGTTGCAAATGAAGAATGGATGTCTTCACCAATTTACGCAGCATCAAAAGAACGCTTACAAAGCGGAATGCTTTTTCAAATTGATATTATCCCTTCCGTTACAGGCTATAGTGGTGTAAGTGCTGAAGAGGGAATTGCACTTGCGGATGAAGCGCTGCAAGCTAAAATACAAATAAACTACCCAGAATTGTGGGAGCGCATGTTGAGACGTCGTGCTTACATCCAAGAAGTCTTGCAGCTTCAAATCGGATCCGAGGTTCTGCCGTTATCTGATGGAGTTGGCTATTTACGTCCCTATCTGTTGAATAAATCATGTGCGATGGTATCGGATTAAAAGCTAATTTAGCTTTTGGATAGTAAAAATAAAAATAATCGCCTCCTCTTATAGCAGGCTGCACATGGATGAAAATCGTATTTTTGGCTGAGTTTTTTTTTATGAAATGGTGGTAGCTTTTGTGGGAAATAGTCGCTATAATTAATTTTTAGAAGTAAATATAATTGACTTTTTTCGCAATTTTGATAGTGTTATAAATGACCTTAAAAAAATGGAGATAAGTGATGAAACCAATGATAGAATTGAATCATGTAACATATAGGTATCGTGAAAGTGAACAAGATTCACCAGCTTTAGATGATATTTCATTGCAGATCAATGAGGGAGAATGGGTGGCTATTATCGGCCATAATGGTTCAGGAAAATCCACTTTAGCAAAGACAATCAATGGATTGCTTGCACCAGAAGCAGGGGAAGTTTTTGTCGAAGAAACGTTACTTAGTGAAGACTCAGTCTGGGATATTCGCCGAAAAATTGGGATGGTTTTTCAAAATCCGGATAATCAGTTTGTCGGTTCCACAGTGGAGGATGATGTTGCGTTTGGTTTGGAAAATCAAGGAATTCCGCGTGAAGAAATGGTCACGCGTGTAACGGATGCGTTATCTCGCGTTCGGATGTCTGATTTTAAAGAACGAGAACCCGCGCGCTTATCTGGTGGTCAAAAGCAGCGGGTTGCGATTGCTGGGGTTGTGGCATTACGTCCGAAGGTGATTATTTTAGATGAAGCAACCAGTATGCTTGATCCAGAGGGTAGAGAAGAAGTTATCGCGACGATTCAAGAAATAAAAGAAAAAGAAAAATTAACAGTGATTTCAATTACGCATGATATTGATGAAGCGGCAAATGCGAGTCGGATTATTGTCATGAAACAAGGAAAAATTGTTAAAGAAGGAACGCCAGATGAGATTTTCTCATTTGGTAAAGAATTAGTTGCTCTTGGATTGGATTTGCCTTTTCCAGAAAAACTAAAACTGGCGTTGGCAGCAAGAAAGATCTCGTTGCCGCAAGAGTATATGTCTGAGGAAAGGTTGGTTGATTGGTTATGGACATCACTTTCAAACAAGTAGCACATACGTATCAACCTAACACACCTTTTCAACAGCGAGCATTGCATAACATTGACTTAAACATCAAAGAAGGCTCTTATACGGCGATTGTCGGCCATACAGGAAGTGGAAAATCGACTTTGCTTCAGCACATGAATGCGCTGATTAAACCGACAGAGGGTGTTGTACAAATTGGTGATCGGAAAATAACAGCAGAAACGACGAATAAAAAGTTAAAATCTATTCGAAAGCAAGTTGGAATTGTGTTTCAGTTTCCAGAGTCGCAACTGTTTGAAGAAACAGTCGAAAAGGATATCATGTTTGGTCCTAAAAACTTTGGTGTTTCGGATGAACGAGCGAAGA
>JAATGB010000009.1 GCA_015654945.1 Lactobacillales bacterium
ATAAAGAAAGCTCTTTCTTTATCTAAAACAATAGCATTTTGTAAAAAATAAGTCAATAACTTCTTTTTATTAATTAAAAACTATTTTACTTTTCTCTTTTTTTAGTAAAACAAAATGTTGTTTTGCTAAACTAAACAAAAAATGATATACTAAAAACAAAGAAAATTACATTTTATTTTAGCGATTTATTCTCAAAAAATTAATTTTATTCCTTCTTATAAAAGAATCGCTATTTATTAGCTGATTGTAAACAAATGATTCATTAGACTGGATACTAACATTGTAGGAGGTAAACTAATGAAAATAGACGACATTGCTCGCCTAGCCAATGTATCAAAATCTGCCGTTTCGTTAGCTTTAAATGGAAAACCAGGCGTCAGTGAAGCCACTCGAGCAGCGATCTTAAAAATTGCCGAAGACTATCATTACGTTCCTTTACGAAATGTAAAGAAAAAGGAAACCAGCGGAAATCGAATCATCCGTTTTGTTGCCTGCAAAAACAGCGACATTGTGACAGATAATTATGAAAGTATGCCTTTTTTTAATGAACTTTTAGCCTATTTAACCAGCGAAATGAAAAATTACCCTTTCTCGTTACTTATAACTGCTGTTCAAACAGAATCACTGGAAGAAGAGCTGAAAGCACTCGAAGAAGAACAAAATTCAGAAGGAATTCTTCTACTTGGAACAAATTTAACAACACGACAAATTAATCGGGTAAAAAAAATTCAACCCAATATTGTTGTACTCGATACCTGTGTGCCACAATTAAATTGTGACTTTATCGCAATCAATAATTATCAAGGAGCGTATGAGGCAGGAAGCTATTTACTTCAGAATGGACACACAAAGATTGGATATGCTCGTGCCCAAACAAGAATTTACAACTTCAAAGAACGTGAGCGCGGGTTTATGGATGCCTTGCATAGGAAAGCTATAAGTATCTCGGAAAAACATTACTACGAGTTCCCTGCTATGGATATCCAAACGCAAACTGAAAAATTCGCCTTCTTATCCGCAAAAGAAGAGCTACCTACCGCCATTTTTTGTGACAACGATTATATTGCAATAAGTTTAATCAAAACGTTAAATATTTTAGGCATTCAAGTTCCTAACGATATCTCAGTTGTTGGTTTCGATAATATTTCCGAAGCAAAAGTTGTTATTCCCGAACTGACAACGATTCATGTTCCAAAGGAAGAAATTGCGCGAGAAGCTTTGGTTCGAATTATTGAAAAAATTAAACATCCACTTGCGGACATTGGTTTGCATACTTTCATTAGTACCAAACTCATCGAACGCTCTTCTTGCGAAAAGATAACAAAATAAAAAAATCCCAAACGAAAAAACTCATCTTTGAACAACAAACAGATCGTCAAAAGTAAATATCCACCCGTGTGAACGGGTGGATATTTACTACTGCTAGAAATAAAAAAGCGCTGATTCATTTTTAACCTAAAAAATAAGAACCAGATTTTCACCTGATTCTTATTCCTTCATTTCCTGCGATTAAGACAAAGAAGCATATTTTTCTAAGGTTCTAACTAATTGGGTTGTAAAGCCGTATTCGTTGTCATACCATGAAACGGTTTTAACTAATTGATAGTCGCCAAAACTTGTGACTTCAGTTTGAGTTGCATCAAATAACGAACCAAAGTTAGTACCAATAACATCAGAAGAAACAATTTCAAGATCCGTATAGCCAAATGATTCGTTGTTTGTCGTTGCTTTTTTAACTGCTTCATTGACTTCTTCTGCAGTTACTTTTTTATCAATAATCGAGACTAACTCGGTAACCGAACCAGTCACGACTGGTACACGTTGCGCATGTCCTTGTAATTTCCCTTGTAATTCAGGAATCACTAAGCCAATTGCTTTTGCAGCACCGGTTGTATGCGGAATAATATTAACAGCAGCTGCTCTGGCAGCACGTAAATTATCACCTTTTGGTCCGTCCACTAAAGATTGGGTACCTGTATACGCATGAACAGTAGTCATTGTTCCTAATTTGATGCCAAATGCATCATTAACAGCCTTAGCCATTGGAGCTAAGCAGTTTGTGGTACAAGAAGCAACGGAAACAATGGTATCATCTGGTGTTAAGATATCATCATTTACATTAAATACAATTGTCTTCATCTTTCCAGCTGGAGCTGAGATTAATACTTTTTTCGCACCTGCTTCTAAATGAGCCTTTGATTTTTCTTCTGAGGTATAAAAACCAGTTGCTTCAACTACAATATCCACTTCTTCTTTGTCCCAAGGAATATTTTTGGCATCTCTTTCGGCGTAAATTTTGATTTCTTTTCCATCGACAATGATTGAATCTTCTGTTGCTTCTACTGTTCCATTAAATTGACGGTAAGAAGAGTCAAAGGTTAAAAGATGTGCAAGGACTTTCGGGCTGGTTAAGTCGTTAATTGCAACGACTTCTAAATCATCCGAAACCTCTTTAATTCTTCTAAAAACTAGGCGGCCAATTCGGCCAAAGCCATTGATTCCAATTCTTGTTGTCATCTATATTTCCTCCTAAACTTTGTTATACTTTTAGTATATTACTTATTTTTTGTTAGTCAAAGAATAACACTTATGATCAAAGAAGCAACCGAATTAATAGTCCTGCACTGATTACCTGAAAACTGCCGATTAGGAAGCCGTATCCTAAAGATTTCATGCCCTCCTTGCGAACATCCAAAAATTTAACCCCCATACCAATACCTGCTAATGCAGCTACTTCTAATTGATTGCTCAGCACTTTTGCACCAACACTCACAATTTGTGGAAATAAATGACCACTATTCAAGAGACAGAAAATAAAAAACACTGTAATAAACCAAGGAATGCCCGCTTTTACTTTCTTTCTTGTTCCTTTTTCAGTCTGTAAAATAGCTTCATTATCGTTTGGATTTAAACGAGCAAAAACCAAGCAAACTATCACCAAAGAAATAATACGGATAATTTTAAAAATGGTCGCAAATTCTACAACCTCTATGCTGACTAACTTGGCCGATGCAATCACCTGTCCCACAGACTGTAAAACCCCACCAATTAAAGCACCAGATACTAGCGCTTCTTTATGATAAAGAACATTCACGACCAGCGGTAACACAATCATTAAAACCGTTCCGGTAATATTGACCGTCGCAATCGAAATTCCCTTGTCTTTTTTATCACTACCAATAATCGGCGCTACTGTACCAATCGCAGACGAGCCGCAAACCGCATTACCAGCCGCCATCAACAGCGTAAATTTCCGCTTAAATCCAAGCTTTTTCCCTAGCCAAAGCGCAAATAAAATAGTCAAGCTGATTTGAATCAAAACAAAAACTACACCGCTTAGCTGAATTTTTACAATATCCGTCAAGCTCAAGGTTAATCCCATCAAACAGATAGAATATTCGAGTAAGCGTTTCTCGGAAAATTTCACACCTGGTTGTAAATTTTCACGATTCAGTACGGTATTACCCAAAAGCATGCCGATAAAAATTGCAAATAACGCGGCGCCTATTTGTGGCATAAATGAAGCAAGATATTGAGAAATACCACTAATAACAAAACAAATAATGATCCCTGATAGTAACGTTTGTATTCTTTTCAATGAAACACCTAAATTCTATTTTGATTTTTTACCTAAATTTTATCAGTTTTGAAATACGTCTAGCGATTCCAACCAGCCAATTTTTTCATGAGAACCAATCGCATATATTGGAATCTCTATTTCTAATGGTTGAAATTTAAGTTCTTGATTTTGGACAGCTAATTTTTGGTAACTCTTCAAAGGTAAGACACATGCGCCTTCGCCTCGCTCAACAAGTTTGCATAGATCAGATAATGAATCGACTTCAAACATTCGCCATTTTTCGTCGTGATCCATATTTTCAAGTGCTGCTTTGCGGTAAGGACAGGTAGGATCTCGATTGAGCAATACAGTTTGAGTACAATTTTCTTGTGACAACCAGCCAATTTTTTCTTTAAAAAGCACCTGTGTATTTTCTAATTCGTTGTCAGTCTGACGATTCGTAACAATAATATCCAATTCACTTCGCTGAAACATTCGCAATAACTTTTCGGTCGTTTCGACCATAAATTCACTAGCATCTCCATGCTTTGCCATTTGAGAAATGTCAAAATAATTTGCTGAAATCACTTGTGTACAACCTATTTTTACTTTCTTATTTTTATACTGCCGTTCAATCAATTCTATCTGTTCCAAAATGATGGAAGTATAGTGTAACAATTGCTTCCCTTCGGGTAAAAGTTTGACTCCTTTGTGGCTTCGTTCAAACAGTGGCACATTTAATTCTTGTTCCAATAAATGAATTCGTTCCGAAATATTCGACTGTGCATAGCCTAATATACGAGCTGATTCAGACATGGAACCATTTTTTGCTACACTCGTAAATATCTTCAGATCATTTAGTTCCATTTAAGTATTCCTCTCTATCATCACTTTTACTGATAGCATATATCATTTATCTGTATTATTCAATCCAACCATAGTGTTCTATACTTAGCTTATAACTAAATAAGGAGCTGATTTTATGAATGCAATGCATTATAAAATAAATTTACCCGCAGATTACACTATGGAAATTATTAGAAAAAGAGTTCGCGATACTGGCTTCAAAACAGACCATTTTGAACACTTACTTTTTAAAGCGTATCTGATTTCAGAAAAAAGCGCTGGAGAACTCACAAATTCTTACGCACCATTGTATATCTGGAAGCAATTTGATGGAATGAATCAGTTTATCTTTGATGGATTTTACGATAATATTGTACAATCTTTTGGCTGGCAAAATATTAATATCGGTATTCCCTACCAAATAAATTTAAGCGAAAATTTTGAATTGGCCACTTATGCACTAGAAGCAACTTATTCAATGGAACCATCTGAATCACTGACAGAAGTACGCAAGCAATTTGAACGTTCTATCCAAAAATTTCCTGAAAACCAATTAGGCAACATATCCGTCTATAATCCCGATAAATGGAAATATTCTATTTTTGCTTTCTACGCAAAAAAACAAATCTCACCTGCTTTTAATCAATATGAAGTCTTGCATATTTCAAAGCCCTAACAAAGAGACACATCCAGGTAGAGTATTTCTAACTAGAGGTGTCTTCTTTTTTTCTGATAACAGTTTCGTTTTTGTGTCGCTTTTTGCTATTGCAGATGTGCTGCTTTTTCTACTTGCTCGTGATATTTTATTTTTTCTGCTTCAGGAATCCACGCAATCGAAAAGGCATTTTTCACCAATTGAATGACTTCCGCTTTGGTTAGATCATAGGCAGCTGCAAGTGAAAATAAATCGTCGGCGACATAGCTTTGAAAATAAGCCGGATCATCTGAATTTACCGTAACCTTAACTCCTTCGTGTAAAAGCTGTTTTATTTCTTTGCCCTTCATATCGGCCACAACAAAGCCATTTGAAACGGGACAACAGGTCAGTCCAATTCCCTTTTGCTTTACATATTCCACAAGAGCAGGATCTTCCACAATATTTGTACCATGATCTAAACGTTCCACACCAATTTCTAACAAGGCTGTCCGAATATGCGCAATGGAATCCTCTTGGTCGATATCACAATGCATCGTTGTATGAAAACCATCTGCTTGCGCACGGGCAAAAACTGCTGCAAATTTTTCTGGTGGATTGCCCTTTTCATCTGAGTCCAGCCCGATTCCAAGAATTTTGTCTTGATAGTTTAACGCTTCTTCATAGGTTTCCATTGCTGATTCAGCCGATAGATCACGTAAAAAACACATAATTAAAGCGGACTTAATCCCTAGCTTTTCACTTTCAGCAATCGCGCGATAATACCCATTAATCACGGTTTCAAAGGAAACACCTCTCGTCGTATGTGCTTGCGGATCAAAAAATAGTTCGGCATACACTACATTTTGCTCTTTGACTTTTTGCAAGTAAGACCATGCTAATAAATAAAAATCTTCTTCTTCTTGCAAAACATTCATAGCTGGATAATAAATAGCTAAAAAAGAAGGCAAAGAATCAAATTGATAGCTTTCTTTTACTTCTTCGATTGTATTTTGACCAATTGAAACTTTATTTTTTTGAGCCAATTTTAATTTTAATTCTGACTCTAAGGTTCCTTCTAAATGCAAATGCAATTCTGCTTTTGGCAAACTTTTAATAAACTCCTTGCTGACTGCTTGATCATCCATCCGAACATTCCTCGTTTCTTATATTGTTTTTATCAGTATAATTATTTCATAAACAAATAAAATTAGCAATAATCCAAACTTGAATGATTTAAAGACGAACTATATTTCTCAAATCGTTTAATCCACTATTTTCTTTTTTGGTGTTTTCTTTACTAAATAAGTTGAAAAACCCAAATAAATCAGATAGCCGATGACAATCAGACCAACACTGGCATACATTTTTTCTTTTTCGGATAATAAGCGAGCAAAAAATGGAACCCGGATTAACAAGCCTGTTAGTCCAAACGCAAAAATCATGACGATCATCGCGTAAAATTCTTGCCATTTTTTCACTAAAATAGTGACCGAACTGCCAAGCATAACAACAAGTAGACAGAGAATATCCCAAGGATAAAAAATTTTTATGACACCAAAATTTGGTGTAAAAAGCATAATGAGAATCAGACAACCAATACTTAAAAAGGCAAAGAGCCATAATAAGAGAAAAGAGCTGATTTTCTTCTTCTTGCTTTCCTTTTCGGATGAAATCAAGATCGTTCGATGAAAAATTTTAAAAATAACTACTACAAAAAACCATGAAGCGATACCCATTAATCCATATTTCAAAAGGTTAAGCGTAAAAACTCCCTGTTTAGAAAAATCACGCATTAATTCGATCAACCAAATAACCACCAACACGATACCAGAAATTTTTAACCGACCAGACCAGCTGGTTTTTTGGAAGTGTTGAATCAGTTGATTGGCGTTACTTTTTGCATCTTTTCCAAAAAAATCTTCTGCACTTTCTCCATTTTTCTGTGCTTCTAACAAATCATTGGCCATCTCATACACTTGTTCATTGATTTCTTCTTCATCATAAAATAACCCCGCCGTAATTAAATAGGTGCGCAAATTGTCAAAATAACGCTGGTTAGCGGGTAGGAACTGCTCCACGATTTTATTTGTTTCCTCACGAAAAAAGTCAACTTTGCTCTTCTGCATTTTTTTGCTCCTCCTCTTGCCAGATCGTATTCACTTTCTCAACTAATTCATACCACTGTTTGCTAAAACTATCTAAATAGATTTCCCCAGCTGG
>JAATGB010000032.1 GCA_015654945.1 Lactobacillales bacterium
CCTGCAACAGATGCACCGTGAAAAAGCTCAGGCGTATAAAACCCGACAACCGTCCCCCGAATATTTTCTGCGAGAAAATCGGGTTGTTGACTAACTGCTTTGGTAAAGGCGGGATACGGTCGTTCTTGTCGTGGAATTACGCGAACGTGAACTCGTTTAAAACTACCTGTCAACTTTATTGCATGAAAAGTATTCTCACTGGTTAAATGCTGGGATATAAACGCCAATAACGCTTCATTGGTCAGCGATTCGTTGATCGGAAAAGTGGCATCTGGTATAAAGGTCGTATAGGCAGCGTATGGAACAGTTTGCGCCTTATCTAATTGAATTACTTGATTATCTGACCGTGCTTGGTACGCTTTTTGATCCAATATAATTAACTCTCCATCAATCGAATCCAAGGTACCAATCCCGAAGTCCCCTTTTGTTAAAATTTCTCCAATCGTCATGGTTCCTTCATATAAACCACCCATCAAAGAACCCAGTGTTCCCTGTTGATATAAATTTGCAGGTTGTTCATTCATTTTTATCGTCTCTTCCTTTTTAATAAAATTGGTCCGGTAAAATCGTTTCGCCAAGGCGCTTGTTGTCGCGGTAATCGATCGGAATATCCACAATTACAGGACCTTCAGTTGCAAATGCTTCGGATAGAACGTGTGCTAATTCACCAGAGTGATTCACGCGCAGTCCTTTCGCACCAAAGGCTTCTGCATACTTCACAAAATCAACTGGTCCAAAATCGACACCTGAGGAACGACCGTATTTCATCTCTTCTTGAAATTCAACCATATTATACCGTCCATCATTCCAGATCAAGTGGACAATCTTTAAATGACGTCGTACAGCTGTTTCTAATTCTTGACCAGTGAATAAAAACCCACCATCCCCAGAAACCGAAATAATTTGCGTATTTGGTCGAACCAAGGCCGCAGCTATCGCAAATGGTAACGCCACTCCTAAGGTTTGCATGCCATTGCTAAAAAGTAAATGACGCGGTTGGTAGCTCCTAAAATGACGTGCCATCCAAATATAATGACTGCCCACGTCTACGGTAACAGTCATCTCATCTGTCACCATTTTTTGCAGTGTATTGATAACTTGTAATGGGTGCGTCAAAGGAGCATCTTCTTCTTTACTATAGTTGTCTCGTTCCACTAATTTTTCTTGCAGTTCGGCTAAATACTGTTTTGTATCCGTGGTAAGTCGATGGCCTTTCATATAAGGCAAAAGAAAGTCCAGTGTTTGAGCAATATCGCCTATCAATTCCTTTTCAGGTTGATAAAATTGATCAATTTGTGCGGGCGTATCATCAATCACGATAATTTTTGCATCTGCTTCCGCGTTCCAATTTCGCGCTTCATACTCAATCGGATCATAACCGATAGCAACCACTAAATCACTACGTTTTAGTAACATATCACCTGGTTGATTACGGAAGAGTCCGACACGGCCAAAAAAATTTTGCTCTAATTCACGGGGAATAATTCCTGCCGCTTGAAAAGTTTCGACCACAGGTAAATCCGTTTCTTGAATGATATTACGAATTGCTGCAGTCACTTTTTCGGTGGAAGCACGCATTCCTAAAAGTAAAACAGGCAATTTCGCTTCTTTAATCCGTTGGGAAAGTAACGTGATTTCCACCGGACTTGCCGGTCCTAATTTTGGTTCAATCAACGGTTGAATCGCCGCATTTTCAATAGGAGAATCCATTACATCTTGTGGTAAGCTGACAAAACTTGCTCCTGCTTTTGAAGACATCGCAGAACGATAAGCATTTGCGACTACTTCAGAAATATTCTCTGGATCCTGAACTTCAATACTGAATTTTGAAATAGGTTTAAACAAGGCTGCATTGTCCATGCTTTGGTGTGTTAGTTTCGAAAGATCTCCCCGTTTCACCTGTCCGCCAATAGACAGTACTGGATCTCCTTCAGCTGTTGCAGTAACGAGTCCTGTCGCTAAATTACTTGCTCCTGGTCCACTGGTCGCGATCACTACGCCCGGTTTTCCTGTCAAACGGCCAATACCTTGCGCCATAAGTGCCGCATTTTGCTCATGTCTTGCTACAATTAATTCAGGCCCTTTGTCTTCCAATGTATCGAATACACGATCAATTTTTGCACCCGGTATACCAAATATATACTTCACATCATGATTGATTAAGCTTTCTACTAAAAGATCTGCGCCATATCTTTCTTTCTCTGACATTTAAGCCACTCCTTCATTCTTCCAAAATCTGCTAACAAATACTTTAAAAACAACTATTTTTCTTTTGTTTTTGATTAATACACTAATTATAATCTGTTATACAAATTTTTCAAGAGAAACGCATAAATATTTTTATTTTTGGCTTAAAATTATCGAAACAGAAAATAAAACTGTATTACAAAAAAGAAAAAAAGAGTGAAAAAATCTTCACTCTTTTCTTATTCCTCCCGTATTTAATTCAAAATATCTTTGTATTTATTTACAAACTCATTATTATAAAGGTTGCCATTGACATCTTTTCCAACATCCCAATTTGCTGACCAAGTCATTAAGCCTTTAATCGGATTGCCATCTTCTTTCAATTGCTTCAATGCACGATACACATCGGCACTCTCAATAACATAGCCACTTCCAGCTGCATCTACATTAGCCGGAAGTCCCACAACAAGCTTATCGTTCGGAATTTGAAAATACGTTCTCGTTCCATGAATCAGTGAGTCGGACAAGTAATATAAAAATTCATATTTTAACTCATCATTACTTTGAGGAACCCATGTACTGATTTCATCCACCCATACACCATCTCCACCTTGATTATAGTATTGTGGTGCAATGTAGTCATAATAACCAGTTAGCGATTGGATATATTGTTCATATGCTTGCCCCGGTTTTAAATAAGGAAACTCTGGTGCCATCGTAATAACAAAGGTTTTCCCTTCCGCCTTGTAGTGACTTTTCACTATTTTTAAAGCCGTAGGGATAACGGTTTGATTTGCTCCCGCCGTAATCGCTAATTGTTCCAAATCAATATCTAGTCCATCAAAGCCATATGTTTCAACTTGGCGAATAATCTCATCTGCAAATGCCTGTTCATCACCTGCTACTAATTCAATATGTGCATCCGCGCCGCCTAGTGCTAAGAGAACTGTTCTATTTTGAGCATTGAGCGTTGCTACTTCTTTCCGAAATTCTTCATCTGTTTGATTATAAGGTTTAAATGTTGGAATTCGATTGACACCATCACTCTTCATAAAAGAAACAGGCACCACATTATAGATTTCATTCACATCGGACAATTTAAGTGTTGCAGAGGTCCCTTGCTTATAGCCATCACGACCGCTGGATGCCCAGTTATGCCAGTAACCAACTAATACTTTTTTTCCATCAACATTCACCATTTCAGCTGCTGCATCCACTGTATCCGTTATTTCTGCTGCATACGCCTTTTTGCTCACGCGTAAGTTCTCAAAAATTTTCTTTTTCATCATCATTCTCCTTAACTTTTATTTTAGGAATCTGTCATGAATATGTATGTACTGCTGCCGATCCTAACCACTAATTCGCCTTCGCGTGTAAACGCTTATTTATCAATGCACATCACATAACCCCCTTTTTTTAAAAAGAATTCGCTTTATAACCAATTGATTACAGCTTTTTTTAAGAATATTATCACCAATTAAATTACAGATGTTTTTTATACATACAGTATACTGCTAGTTTGAAAGCGCTGTCAAGAAGAACGAATCCAAATATTGCTACGTGAGAGCGTTGATCCAGACTTTGTTTTTCTTTACGCCACTCAAAAAGCAGATAAGGATCCTTTTCCTCCCTCTCGTCTACTAGCTTTTTACAAAAGTATTTATAGACAACCTTGTTTTTTACATTTTCCACAAATACTCTCTTAAAAATCAAAAACGGAAGCGAAACCAAACCAGAATTAGTTCTGGCAAGTTTCACTTCCTTGCGTTTTCATTATTTAATCAATACTTGTTATTTAGCATAATCCACGGCTCTTGTTTCACGAATCACCGTTACTTTAATATGACCTGGATAATCAAGCTCTTCTTCTATCCGTTTACGGATACTGCGTACTAGCAAGGTTGCTTCGTCATCCGAAATTTCTTCTGGTTTTACCATAATCCGAACTTCTCTTCCTGCTTGAATCGCAAAACTGGTTTCTACTCCAGGAAAATCATTGGAGATTCCTTCTAGACGTTCTAAGCGGTGAATATAATTTTCTAAAGACTCACTTCTAGCTCCCGGACGTGCGGCAGATAAAGCATCTGCTGCTGCAACCAAAACCGAAATAATCGAAGTTGCTTCGGTGTCGCCATGGTGGGAAGCAATTGCATTAATCACAACTGGATTCTCTTTATATTTGCTCGCAAGCTCTGTGCCGATTTCAACATGTGACCCTTCAATTTCATGATCCAGAGCTTTCCCAATATCATGCAAGAAACCTGCTCTTTTCGCAAGTGTAATATCTTCCCCAAGTTCTGCGGCCAACACACCTGTCAATTTGGCAACTTCAATCGAGTGGTTCAACACATTTTGACCGTAGCTAGTACGGAAACGCAAACGTCCCATAATCTTAATTAAATCAGGATGCAACGAATGGACACCGACATCAAATGCTGCTTGTTCGCCATATTCACGCACACGTTCGTCCATTTCTTTCCGTGATTTTTCAACCATCTCTTCAATGCGCGCGGGATGAATCCGACCATCTTGAATTAATTTTTCTAATGTCATTCGCGCAATTTCTCTTCTAATCGGATCAAAACCGGATAAAACTACTGCTTCCGGCGTATCATCAATGATTAAATCAATTCCAGTAAGCGTTTCTAAGGTCCGAATGTTCCGACCTTCTCGGCCAATAATCCGGCCCTTCATCTCATCATTTGGTAATGTGACAACTGATACCGTAGACTCTGAGACCTGATCTGCCGCACATCTTTGAATAGCCAACGATAAAAGATTTTTGGCTTTGCGATCTGCCTCTTCTTTTGCGCGTTGTTCACTTTCTTTGACAGTCATTGCTAGTTCGTGGGTCAATTCTTTTGCTGTCTTGGTCATGATGCTTTCTTTTGCTTCTTCGCGACTCAAAGCAGCTATTCTTTCTAATTCTGCTTGTTCCTTTTCAATTAATACGGATACTTCTTTTTCTCGTTCATCAATTAACTGCAGTTTCGAATCAAATTTTTCTTCTTTGTCTTCCAGTGAGCGCTCCCGTTTTTCCAATGAATCGTCTTTTCTATCTAAGTTGCTTTCTCTTTGCACTAAACGATTTTCTTGATTTTTCACTTCAACCCGTCGTTCTTTCAACTCACTTTCAACTTCCGATCGATATTTTTGATTCTCTTCCTTCGCTTCTAACAAAGCTTCTTTTTTCAGCGTTTCAGCTTCTTTATTTGCTTGTTCAACAATTCCAGTTGCTGTTTGTTTTGCTCCATTTATTTCTTTCGTATGAAGATTTTTTGCAACAAAAAACCCTAAAATAAGACCTACAATTAAACCGATGATAGTGAGGAGTATCTCTATAACCATTCAATCCACCTCCAGCTATCTATAAAATTCATCTATTTTGTAGTTATGATAAAATAACTTTCAATTATCAACATACCTACTTGATCTATATTATGTGTAATCACTACACATTTTCATTCTAATGTTAGTTCTCTAGTGTGTCAACTTAAAAAGTATCGTAACACTGCTTTTTCTTCCATTATTTGAGATAATTTGGTTTCAATTTCATTTATCCAAAAAAAAGACCCGAAAACACGAAAAAAAATGGATTGACAACCTAACTAAATTTTTGTAAAATAAACGTTTTTTTTATTCTATTTTTTTAGTTTCACTCATTTCATAACAAAAAATTTGTAGCTTTTAGTATTGACACTTTTAAAAATATACGCTAATATCTTAATTACACTTTAATATTTTCTGAAGAAGAGGAAAGTAATTTTTCGATATTTCATAGAGAGTCTCTGTTTGGTGGAAAGAGACAAATGGAAAAAGATGAAAATGGCCTCAGAGGAAAGTTGTTGATATGTAAACAACTTCGGATGCTCCCGTTAAAAAAGCAGCAGATTACATGATGTGATTTGTCTAAAGAGAAGTTTTTGCTTCTAAACAAAGGTGGTACCGCGATCATTCGTCCTTTAGCTTGAAAATCAAGCTAAAGGATTTTTTATTTACTCATTAAGAATAATTGAAAGCATTGAGATGGAAAGTACACGTTTTATTCTTCCACAGAGAGCCTTATCCGCTGCAAATAGGCGTCGAAAAAACGAAGAAAATGGCCATTGAGTTTCTGCTCCGAGTGTCGCTTGCGGCATAAGATAGCAGCGGGAGCAACCGTTATTTTGCTCAAGTATAGTTTTGTACTTGAAAAGTGTGTCAACGTGAGTCGGCACAAAAAAGAGGTGGTACCGCGCAAAAAAGCGTCCTCAAACAAATGATGTTTCATTTGTTTGAGGACGCTTTTTTGTTTTACTAACGAAAGGAAGTGACAAATTGATTGAACTAAACAATGTCAGCGTAGCTTTTCGACAAAAAAAAGAAACGATTCATGCAGTAAAAAATGTAAGTTTACAAATTTCTCGAGGTGATATTTTTGGAATTGTCGGCTATTCAGGCGCTGGAAAAAGTACCCTGATTCGCCTGATTAACTTATTACAACGCCCTTCACGAGGCGAAGTCATTATCCAAGGGAAAAACATTCTTACGCTTAATAAAAAAAGCTTACGTGCAGAACGAAAAAAAATGGGTATGATTTTCCAGCACTTTAATTTAATGGAGCAGCGCACAGTCTATGAAAATATTCATTTTGCACTAAAGTACTCTGGTATAAAAAAAGAACAGCGAGCTGAAAAAATTACGAGTTTATTAGAGTTAGTTGGCCTTTCTGACAAAAAAAATGCTTATCCCAATCAGCTATCTGGTGGTCAGAAACAGCGTGTCGCGATTGCTCGAGCTTTGGCAAATGATCCTGAAATTTTACTATGTGATGAAGCGACTAGCGCTCTTGATCCCAAAACAACGACTCAAATTTTAAAACTGTTAAGAGAACTAAACCAAAAATTGAACTTGACAATCGTTTTAATTACCCATGAAATGCAGGTCGTAAAAGAGCTTTGCAATCGAGTAGCGATTATGGAGGCTGGCGAGATCATCGAACAAGAATCCATCGTTTCTATTTTCAGTCAGCCAAAAAAGAACCTCACAAAAGACTTTATCCGCACCGCAACTCATATCGATCAAGCACTTGAAAATATTTGGCAGCATCCAACCTTGGCTCATCTTACAGACAATGAATTACTTGTTGAACTTTCTTACGTGGGTGAACAAACAAGCGAACCACTACTCACTGCACTTTATAGTCGCTATCAGGTAACCACCAATATTCTATATGGCAACATTGAAATCTTGCAGCAAACTCCTGTAGGAAGCTTAATCGCAATCTTATCAGGTGAGACTTTACAACAAGAAAAGGCCCTGCTTTTTCTCAAAACACAAAATGTCACTGTCACATTACTCAAACAACATGCGCCAAAAAATGAAGGGCAAAAGCTGACAAAAGGAGGGACAAATAATGAATGATTTTTTGCTCCACTATTTCCCAAATGCGATTCAAATCCCGGACGAAATCTGGCAAAGTACAGTTGAAACCCTTTATATGACTTTCTGGACCGCCCTTATCGCCGGATTATTTGGTATTTTAATCGGCATCATTTTAGTCACCACAGGGAAAAATGGCATTCTCAAAAATTTGTGTTTTTACGCTATTTTAGACAAATTAATAAATATTTGTCGTTCGATTCCCTTTATTATCATGCTTTCTTTGCTAACTTCCTTGACCCGTTTTCTCGTAGGCACATCTATCGGTACTACCGCGGCACTGGTGCCCTTGATCATCGGAGTCGTGCCATTTTACGCTCGACAAATCGAGAATGCGTTACTAGAAGTCGATCCAGGCGTCATTGAAGCGGCAGAGGCGATGGGAACAAGCCCTTTAGGTATTATCTTCCGTGTCTATCTTATAGAGGGCTTACCAAGCATTTTACGCGTATCTGCTGTCACCATCATTAATTTAATTGGACTAACCGCGATGGCTGGTGCGGTTGGCGGTGGCGGCCTAGGAAACTTAGCCATTACACGTGGTTATAATCGTTTCCAAACGGATGTCACAGTTGTCACAGTTATTATCATCTTATTATTCGTTTTCATTAGTCAATTTATCAGCAATTTCGCGATTCGCAAAACAACACATTAATAGAAAAGAGGAAGAAAAATGAAAAAGAAATGGTTTGTCTTACTTTCCGCGTTGGTCGTAATTCTTAGTTTAGCAGGATGCTCAAGTAAAAGTAGCAGTTCAGAAAAAACGGTACAGAAGGTAAAGCTTGGTGTGATTGGCGCAGATACAGATGTTTGGGATTCCGTGAAGAAAAGATTAAAAAAACAAAATATTGATTTAGAGCTAGTCAAATTTACTGATTATAACCAGCCAAATGCAGCGCTAGCAGAAAAATCAATTGATTTAAACTCATTCCAGCATCAATTCTTTTTGGATAATTACAATAAAGAACACAAAACAAATTTAGTTAGCATTGGCAATACTGTCAATGCACCACTCGGCATTTATTCAGAAAAACTGAAAGATATAAAGGACTTAAAAGAAGGCGATGAAATTGCCATTCCTAATGATGTAACCAACGGCGGACGTGCTTTGTTATTACTTCAAACAGCCGGACTAATTAAAGTTGATAAAAGCAAAGGACAAACACCGACAACCAGTGATATCACTCAAAATAAATTAAACTTAAAAATTACTGAGCTTGATGCCGTACAAACCGCAAGAGCCCTGAGCGACGTCGCTGCTTCCGTGATTAATAGTGGAGTTGCCGTAGATGCTGGTTTTATTCCCTCTGAAGATGCTATTTATTTAGAACCTGTCGATGAATCCTCCCGACCTTACGTGAATATTATTGTCGCAAGAAAAGCAGATGCAAAGAACAAAACCTACCAAAAAATCGTCAAAGCGTATCAAACAGACGCCACCAAAAAAGTCATTGAAGAGACTAGTAAAGGTTCGAGCATTCCTGCTTGGGATACCTTTGGTAAAAAATAAAAGAAAAGGATGATGAATATGAGTACAACCGTTGAATTTGATCTAAAAAAAGAAGTGTTGGCAGGAAAAAAAGAAGTGATTCAGTTAAGAAGGCATTTTCATCAACATCCTGAAGCCAGCTTAAAAGAATTTGAAACCATCAAACGAATCAAAGCAGAGTTAGATAAGCTTGGTCTCCCTTATGAGAGCGTCGGAGAAACCGGTGCACTCGCAACGCTAAAAGGCGGTAAAGGAGCCGGAAAAACGATTGTGTTACGGGCTGATATTGACGCGCTCGAATTGCCGGATCGTACAGGAAAATCCTATCAATCTCAAAATGAAGGACTTAATCATGCTTGTGGTCATGACGGCCACGCTTCTGCACTACTTGGTGCAGCAAAAATTCTAAAAAATCACCAACAAGACTTTGCAGGTACCATTAAATTTGCCTTTCAACAAGCCGAAGAAATCGGCGCTGGTGCGAAGCAATTCGTTCAAGGCGGATTTTTAGATCATGTCGACCAAGTCTTCGGCATCCACCTCGATTCCAGTGTCCCTGTAGGAAAACTCGTTGCAACTCCTGGTGCCGTAAATGCTTCTTGCGACATATTTTATATTGATATCGTGGGAACAAGCAGCCACGTTGCGCGACCACAAGAAGGACGTGACGCCGTTTTAGCAGCCGCAAGTATTGTCGTGGAACTTCAAAAAATCGTTGCGCGCGAAATTGATCCATTAGATCCGGCAGTTGTTGGAATTGGAATCTTAGATGCAGGAACTCGTTACAATATCGTTGCAAATCACGCTCGGATTGAAGGAACCGTCCGTTCTTTTAGCCATGAAACTCGTCAGTTTTTATTACAACGTGTGGAAGAAATTGCCAAACAAGTCGCTGCCGCTCATCGAACAGAAATCACCTTTGAACGTTACGATGCTGCTGCTCCTTTAATTAACGAAGAACAGGCCACCAAGCTTGCCCAACAAGTTGCTGCTGCGATTGTCGGAAAAGAAAATGTCATTCAAAATAATCCCAAAAGCCTTGGCGCAGATGATTTTGCCGATTTTCTCGCCCAAGCACCGGGAGTTTACGGTCGAGTTGGTACACGCAATTTACAAAATAGCGACACACAATATGTCCATCATCACGAAAAATTTGATATTGACGAGGAAGGCTTAGCTTACGCAACAGAATATCATGTCCGGTATGCATTGGCCTATCTAACGGATTTTATTTAACAGGAAAAAAGCCGTTAATTTTTTTGAAATAAAAAAGGAAGGAATCAAGACCGCTGGATAAGTCTTGGCTCCTTCTTTTTTCTATTTACTTATGCGTTTACAAAAATATTTTTACCTATCGTATTTTTTCTTTAGATAATGTGAAGCAACAGAACTCGTTCATATTTCCCAATAGCTCCCCATTTCAGCATTCAAAAGTAATCCTTTGCTGCTATTCAATACTATTTTGATGTCGACCAGACAAAAATTCCTTTAGATTCTCAATAGCGATCATTAACAATCGAGCACGTGTTTTTTGTGGTGCCCACGCAATATGAGGCGTGATGTAACAATTTTTTGCCGTTAACAAAGGACTATCCTCATTGATTGGTTCTTGTTGCGCTACATCAACTGCTGCAGCAAGAATTTTGCCACTATTTAAGGCAGCCGCAGTATCGACTTCATTCAACAAACCACCACGAGCTGTATTCAGCAAAATGACACCATCTTTCATCTTTTCAATCGTTTCTTTCCTGATCATTTCACTCGTCTCTGGGGTTTGGAAAACATGCAAACTAATCACATCCGCTCGCTGCAATACTTCCTCCAAACTAACCTGCGTCAACCAGTCCTCCTTAAATTTCTTCGGTCGATGATTATAAAAAATCACCTCCATTGAGAAGGCATGCGCGAGTTCCGCCACTTTCTGTGCGATTCTGCCAAAACCAATTAATCCCAGCGTTTTTCCTTTAAGCTCGATGAGTGGCTTTTCCCAAAAAGTAAAATCAGGGCTACTTGACCACTTCCCCTTATGAACCAATTCATTGTGCAAGCCAACATGACTCGTAACTTCTAATAACAAAGCAAACGTAAACTGCGCAACCGCATCTGTCCCATAAGTTGGTACATTTGTGACAACCACTCCCGCTTTTTTAGCAGCAGCAATATCAATCACATTATAGCCAGTTCCCAAAACACCAATATATTGCAATTTTGGCGCGCTAGCAATCACTTCAGCATCCATCGGTATTTTATGAATCAAAACAATCTGTGCTTCTCCTATTCTACGCAAAATTTCTTTCTTATCATCCACAGGAGTCCGTTCATAAAAATCACATTCTCCTAATGCCTTGATCGGTTCCCAATCTAAATCACCTGGGTTCAATGCATAACCATCTAAAACCACAATCTTCATCAATGCTCCCCGCTTTCCTGAAATTATCCACTTTTAACATATGCACAAAAATATCTATAACTATTCCGCCATCATTCGAGTAGAACTAATCTTGAAATTTTTTATTCATATTGTAGCATGACTTCGCAATGCGGTCGAATAATTCATTCCATTACACTGTCTTAGTTTCAATTTTTATCGAAACCAAATTACAAAAAATAAAATCGATAAAGAAAAACAGCAGTAACTGCCTAACAAAAAAAGTCTTCATCTTTATGATGAAAACTCTGTTTATTTCTACTTCACTTGATATTTTTCAAATCGGGAAGACAGGATTCGAACCTGCGACCCCTTGGTCCCAAACCAAGTGCTCTACCAAGCTGAGCTACTTCCCGTTTATAAAAAATGCACCCAAAGGGAGTCGAACCCCTAACCTTTTGATTCGTAGTCA
>JAATGB010000131.1 GCA_015654945.1 Lactobacillales bacterium
ATTAAATTTTTTTCTACTAAATAATAGATTCATTTAAAGCGGTAAATTATATGCCAAGTTTCATTGTTTCCGCATCACTACTTTATACATGTAAAAACCAAGTACATCGGATAAAAACCAGCCAATGACGATCGCCCAACAGCAAAAAGCTCAAATAAACCAAACAAAAATCTTAGAATCCGTTCAACCATTGCTGCCTGAAAACATCCAAAACGAATTGGCACAAGCAGCGACTACAGCAAAAAAAACAACGAATCTAAAAGCAACCATCCATTCTAGCTATATTTATGGCGATAAAAATTCGACTTTTTTTGACACTTTATTACCTCTTTTAATGGCTATGTTCGTCTTTTTGTTTGTTTTTTTAATTTCAGGAATTGCTTTGCTAAAAGAACGAACAACTGGAACATTGGAACGATTACTCGCTACGCCTGTTCGTAGAAGAGAAATTGTTGCTGGTTATATTCTGGGATATGGTTTTTTTGCACTCATTCAAACCAGTTTAATCATTGGCTTTGTTTTGTTTGTACTCAAAATTGAGGTCTTAGGCAATGTTGCTTTGGTCCTTTTGATCACCATTTTGTTATCTTTTGTCGCACTGATCATCGGTATCTTTGTTTCGACTTTTGCTCATTCCGAGTTTCAAATGGTTCAATTTATTCCGCTGATTATTGTTTCACAAGTCTTTTTTTCAGAGTTAATCCCAATTGACGGTATGAATCCTTTTTTACAAGGCCTCGCACATCTGATGCCGATCTATTACGGCGCAACGGCCCTAACTGATGTCATTACAAAAGGTTCTGGTTTCGTGCAAGTAGGTTGGAAGCTAGCAATACTGTGCCTCTTTGCACTCATTTTTATTTTTCTAAATGTTCAAGGATTAAAAAAATATCGGAAAGTCTAATCCTAAGCTACCTTTCCAGTTTTTTTCTGAAAAACACGTTGTCGACTTCCATCTTCATAAAAGATGGTGGCAATGTGTTTTTTTCAATGCGTTCAAAACCATTCTTTTGATAAAATTTTTGTGCGGCAATAAATTTTTCGGTTGTGCCCAGATAAATTTCGTTGATTTCCACCGTTTTACAAAACTTAAAAGCCTGATCAAGTAGCTGTTGTCCCACTTTTTCCTTGCCTCTATAAGTAGGTGTAACAAAAACTTTTTTTATTACACAACGCTGATTTTCGATTGGCACAACCGCAAGAGTTCCAACAATTTCTGCCTGTTCATTTTTTGCCACCCAAAATTTCCCTCCCTTCGCAAAATAGGCCGCTTCGATTTCTTGTAAATCAGGTTGATCTTCAAGGGTAATGGCAATATGAAATTCTTCTCTTTGAATTTGTAAGATCAATGCCGTTACCTCTGCTTGATCTACTGTTTCAAATTCTGTGATGCTTATCATCGAATCCCTCCTCTGTTTTTTCCAATTGATCTAGATACAGTAAAGGAGTCTGAATAGAACTTTCAGACTCCTGCTATTCCAACTTTTATTTTACCGATGCTGCATAAATTTCTGCAATTGAATTCGCCAAAATCTGATTAAATGCTTCATCTGACTGTTGCGCAAAAAGTCCTTCAGACAAGGCACGAGAAAAACTGGCAATTACGCCATGATTCTTGGCTAGCTTTTCATCTGCATCTTCTCTCGAATAGCCACCAGATAAAGCAACAACTCGAAGAATTTTTGGATGATGCGTAAACTCTTCATAAAAATTATCGACAGATGGAATCGACAATTTTAAAATCACCTTCTCATTCGTCAATGCGTCCAGCTGCTTCGTAATTTCTGTTTTTAAAATAGCTTCGGATTCTTTTTTATCTTGGCTATGAATATCCACTTCTGGTTCGACAATTGGGATTAAGCCTGCTGCAAATACTTGTTTTGCTAAATCAAATTGTTGCGCTACAACTTTTTTAATTCCTTCTGGATTGGCTGCTTGAATCACAGAGCGTTCTTTGGTTCCAAAAATATTTCTTTCCACTGCATGTTTCAATAAATAAGCTAAATCGGGAATTGGCTTCATTAATTGTACACCATCCTGCAATACATCTAAGCCTTTGTCAATCTTCAAAAACGGCACGACACCTTTTTCTTGCCATAAATAATCCGCCGTTAACGTTCCATCAATGCGACGATCCATTGTGTTTTCAAATAAAATTGCGCCCAAAATATGTTCAGATGAAAAGGCCGAGCTCTTAATAATTCTGGTTCTCATTTCATGAACTAAGGTGTACATTTCTTCATCGTTCGAAAATTGATCACTCTCAATTCCATAAGATTTTAGCGCTTTTGGTGTACTGCCGCCACTTTGGTCCAGTGCGGCGATAAATCCTGCTGCTTGTTTCATTCGGTTGAATTGCTTTTCATTCATTTTGCATTCCTTCCTTTCTCTTATCTCAAGTATAGTCCAGAAGGTTTTGAAATACAAAGATTGTGGTTAAAATGATTTTAGTTTCCATTCTTTTGATTTTTAACTAAACGATATCCTGTCATTAACGTCGCAATTAGACAGATAATAAACGCAATTGAGAACGAAACATTCATCCCAAAAATAAAAACATCGGGTCGATTTTCTATATACGTTGTCACCTTTTCACCCATTTTAAAGCTCATTGCTTGATATAAAACAGTTGTCGATAAAGCAATTCCAACTACCATTCCAAAATTTCGCGCCAGTGAGTTGAGGCTGCCGGCAACACCCAAATCTTTCTTTTCAACCGAACTCATAATAATGGTATTGTTTGGCGATTGAAACAGCGCGTTGCCTATTCCCATGAAGGCAGAAACAACCACAAAGAAATAGATAGAAGTGCTCATATTTAGAAAGATAAACAAAAACTGGCAAATCGTTAAGAGTATCAAACCATACAAAGTTAACCATTTAGGACCGAACTTGTCTGATAAAGCCCCACTAAATGGTGCACCTACCATCATCATTACGGGGAAAAACATCATAAGTAAGCCAGCAATACTGGCAGAAAAGCCTTTTGCATCTTGTAAATAGTAAGGGAAAATTACTGTGCTAAAAAAATTAGCGGAAAAAATCATTAACGCGGTAATCAAACTGACCGTAAACAACTTGTTGTTAAATAATTCAAAATGAATTAACGGGTTTGGATTTCTCTTTTCCAAGAAAAAGAAAGCCACAAAGCTAAGGATAGCAAGCAAGAATAACACCAAACTAATTGGCTTTGCAAAGCCGATTTCTTGCCCAATAAAGATACCACCAAATAAAGTTAATATGAAAATTGCAAAGCTTGTAAAGCCTGCCATATCAATTTTGGTTTTGGTTTTTAACACATCTTTTGGTAAATAAAATGTTCCTAGTAAAATGGTTAAGATACCGACAGGAACATTGATCCAGAAAATATACGACCATGAAAATTGCGACAAAATGAGTCCGCCGATTCCGGGTCCCGCAATTGCACCAAGGGAAACAAATGAACCGATTAAGCCCAACGCTCTACCTCGTTCCTTTAGGGGGAACACTTCGGTAATAATCCCTGTATTTGTCGACATCGTCATACTTGCGCCAATTGCTTGAACCACACGTGAAAACAGTAAAAGGCCAAGTGAATGCGGAATCCCGCACATGAAAGATCCTAAAACAAAAATAAACGTTCCGATTTTAAAGACTTTAATTTTGCCAAAGCTATCCCCCACTCGTCCAAATAACAGCAAACAGGCACACACGATCATTAAATAGATGGAGACCATCCAAGTTGCTTGATTCATTGGGGTATGCAACTCTTTGGAAATTGTTGGCAAAGCGATATTCACAATACTACTATCTAAGGTCGACATAAAGGTAAATAATCCGACTGCAATCAGAATAATCCAGCGATGCTTCTGAACAACTGGGTTATCCTGAAAATTCTTTGTTTCCATTTTTTTTCCTACTTTCTCTAGCACCAATTAGCTGGTTTACTCGTTTGCAAACGCACGCTGTGCCATTTCTCTTTTTTCTGATAAAAAGAGCCTGACTAAGATTAGTCACGCCCTTACTCCACGATTCGCCTTGTTAAAAAACAACTGAATATGAAATAAATCACTTTACAAATAAATGCTTATTCATTGTATTTACTGTTGGATAGTTTGCAGAAATCACTTTTTTTCTGTTTGCTTTGGAACATACAATGTGAATTCCTCGATCTTTTTTTCGACTTTTGGACGTGACAGGTTCGGATTTGCTTTTCCTTCCGCTGCCATTTTCCGGTGATGTTCCAGATGTTCTGGTCGCTTCAACCAGGATTGGCAATCCGCCTTTGTGTTCCATTTACTGATCAATGAAAAACTTATTTTATCCTTTGAAGTCGCCGTCCAGCATTCGTTGCTGATGCACGCTTCAGTTTGTGTTAAACTGGCCAAATCGCTTGCTATTTTTTGAGAAAATACTGCTTCTTCTGCCTTCTCAACCACAAATGTCGCTTTACTTATATACATTACCAGCGCCTCCTTTATTTTTATTTATATAAAAAAAACAACAAATAGTATTAATCAACTGGGCTTATGTGATCAACACTGCACGCTGTTTTTCATATTATCAAAGGATACTGCACATTATAAACTATCACTTTTGTACAATCCTGTCAACTAATTTAGCTAGCAAAAACGGTTTACTTCTTGCGGATTTCCTTGATTCCAGATCGTTTTACTCGCTTTCTCATAAACTATTCTTTCAAAAAAAGACTCTTCCGATTTCGCGTAACTTTCTTCACAAGCAGTTGCAAAACTAGCTCCTCAATTGCGGCTAACAAGCTGATACTTACACAAAATAAAATAACGAAATCCCCAAAATCAATCCACAGAAACGGCAACAGACAGAACGCCAAAAAGCCTGCTAATTTATTGCCATATGTATGTATTGTAGCAAAACAGTGAAACCGAAACCACCCAACAAACAAGGAAACGATTCTGATCCCGGCAATCAGCGCAATTAAAATTAGTGCCCAAAATGGGACATTCACGTGCGACAGCACTACAACTGATACGACAGCAATCATAACGCCATCGCCTATTGTATCGAATACCGCGCCTTTTTCACTTGTAACCTGTAATTTTCTTGCTAAAAAACCATCAAGCATATCCGAAAAACCGCATAGTCCATAAATCAGCCAGAAAATAAATTGAAAAGGGGAGATAAACAGCAAGCTACTTGCAAGTATCATCCTAAGCACGGATAAACAATTGGGTAAATACTCCATATTCGCCTCCGCAAAAATTTAATTAAGTGCTCCGCCGACTGCTTTGATATCTTCTAGGTTTGAAAACTGAAGAATCGTTTCTAGGGCAATTTCCAAGCCAAGTACAATCATTTCCAGGCTCATCGAAGGCTGGTTACTTTTCGTGGTGACTTGTTGTGTAATGTAAGGAACGTGAATAAATCCAGCTTTCATCGTTGGATATTTTTTCTCGATTAGATAGAGCACTTGATACATAATGTGGTTGCAGACAAAGGTTCCCGCAGAATTTGAGATACTTGCAGGCACACCTTTCGCACTCATTGCGGCAACCATCGCTTTAATTGGCAACTGTGAAAAATACGCCGGTGCACCGTCTGTTTGAATCATTTGATCAATTGGCTGCTTGCCTTCATTGTCTGCTATTCGTGCATCATCCACATTAATTGCCACTCGTTCTGGCGTAATGCCAAAACGCCCTCCAGCTTGACCGACATTCACAATAATATCAGGTTGGTAGGTGACCATCGCCGCTTCCATAACTACCGCAGCCTTTTCAAAAACAGTCGGAATCTCTAATTTTATTAATTCATGATTTTTCAGCGTATTTGGCAATCTTTTAACCGCTTCAAATGCAGGGTTTATTTTTTCCCCGCCAAAGGGATCAAAACCGGTTACGACTATTTTCATTTGCATGTCCCTCCTCGTTCTCAAGTAAATCATACAAATAAACAGACAAATATGCAACTAGTACGAACAGGAAAAGAATAGCGCTGATTAGACGCTATTCTTTTCCTATTTTTCACTTTATTCAGATAAATCAATGGCTGCTTTTATTTTGTCAGTATCAAAGGAAGCTGTTAAAAATTCTTTGTCCTGAACTTGGAAATGTTGAATTAAATTTTCCATCATTTGCAATTCCAGCGTACCCTTATCTGGTTCAATTTCCATAATATGACCACCAAATTGATGATCTTCACTTAAAAAGTGTAAGTGATATCCTGCAACAGATGCACCGTGAAAAAGCTCAGGCGTATAAAACCCGACAACCGTCCCCCGAATATTTTCTGCGAGAAAATCGGGTTGTTGACTAACTGCTTTGGTAAAGGCGGGATACGGTCGTTCTTGTCGTGGAATTACG
>JAATGB010000151.1 GCA_015654945.1 Lactobacillales bacterium
CAGAGCTACAACACGCTCAACGACTACATCTACTGATTCGTTTGAAACGGCATCAACTACTACGACCCAGCAGCAGGACTCCGCAACAACAAATACAGCCATTACGGAAACGATAGCAGATAATCAAAGCCAGTCAACTGGCGCTACTGGACCTGAATCATTCACTACTGGCTCTTCAGAAAAAGCAGCTCCGCATCATAGCAACAAAAAAGCTGCAGCAGATGAAACGAACATACAATGGCTTGATTATTCCTTAATCAAACAAAATGTGCTGCTCTATCAGCTCCGAATTGCTTCGGATAAGCAAAAAGAAAACAGCCAACTAGGCCTTGTACTGCAAAATCTCTCCGGTAGACTTTTATATGGAGAAAAATAAGTTTTGCTCCTTCTTAGCGACACATTCCTGAAAAGGACAAGAAATTTCTGGTTTCAATCCATGCATGTTTCGTGGCATGGCTTTTTTATTTCTCACAAAACCATTTATCATAAAAAATGAAAATAACTTTCATTAAAGTCACTATTTCCGTCATTCTTAAATTTTTTGCATTCGATATTCTTGTCTCTGACCTTTTAAATCCTCCAAAACCGCAAAAAGAAAGGGAAACTCTTACTCTTTTCTTCTTGTTTTTTTCTTTCATTTTAATCTTTTTTTAATAAAGCGATTCTGCTATAATTAAGGACATCCGCTAGCAACAAAAAAAATTCTGAAAAAGAAGGGACTTTTTACATGAAAACTATTTATAATTTTTCAGCTGGACCAGCAGTTTTACCAAAGCCTGTGTTAGAAAAGGTACAAGAAGAACTCCTTAATTATCGCAATAGCGGGATGTCTGTGCTCGAGTTAAGTCACCGATCCCCTTGGTTTGAAGACATTATTAGTCAAGCAGAAAAACGATTGCGCGAACTCATGGATATTCCTGAAAATTACCAGGTACTTTTTCTACAAGGCGGCGCAAGCTTACAATTTTCAATGCTACCATTAAATTTAGCAAAGAATCAAAAAGCGTATTACGTCAATACAGGTTCCTGGTCCAAAAAAGCCATCTCAGAAGCAAAAAAAATAGCGGACGTACAAGTTGAAACTTTAGCAAGTAGTGAAGATGAACACTTCACTTATATTCCCAAAATAGACCCAGCAACCATCGATCAGGATGCTGCTTACGTGCATATCACCACAAATAATACCATAGAAGGAACCGTCTACACAGACTTACCTGAAACAGGAAAAGTTCCTTTGGTCGCTGACATGTCATCTAATATTTTGTCTGCCCCCTATGACGTGCGAAAATTTGGCGTTATTTACGCGGGAGCCCAAAAAAACATTGGTCCAGCAGGCCTTACAGTTGTAATCATTCGTGATGATTTGATCAATCGGTCGGACACAATAAGTGCCATGCTTGATTACAAAATTCAAGCAGACAACCATTCTCTATACAATACGCCGCCAACGTTTTCTATTTATTTAGCCAAGCTCGTATTAGAATGGTTGCAAGAATTAGGGGGCGTGCCTGCTATTGAACAGTTGAATCGAAAAAAAGCTAGGCTCCTATATGAAGCCATCGATCAATCTGACTTGTTCCAATCACCCATTCGAATTGCAGATCGTTCGATTATGAATATTCCTTTTATTACTGGAAATAAAGAAGTAGATGCTCAATTTAATAAAGAAGCACAAGCAGCCGGCTTTGAAAATCTTAAGGGACACCGGTCAGTTGGTGGGATGCGTGCAAGCCTGTATAACGCTTTTCCGATTGAAGGCGTTTATGACTTAATTGACTTTATGCACAAATTTGAAAAAAATGTTGGGGGAAAGAAAACAAATGACATTCACTATCAAAACATTTAATGCGATTGCGAAAGAGGGCTTAGAACGTTTTAATCCTGAAAATTATGCTGTAGATACTGCAGATGATGCAGATGGCATCCTTTTACGTAGTCAAAAATTGCATGATGTCTCTTTGGCTAAAAGTGTGAAGGGTATTGCCCGTGCAGGAGCCGGAACCAATAATATTCCTGTAGCCAAATGTACCGAAAATGGGATAGTCGTCTTTAATACCCCTGGTGCAAATGCAAATGCAGTCAAAGAATTGGTTATTGCCAACCTCTTGCTTGCAGTTCGTCCTATTTTAGAAGGAGCCAAATGGGTCCAAACACTTTCTGGTGAAGAGACAGAAAGCCAAGTCGAAGCCAATAAAAAGCAATTTGCGGGTCATGAATTAGAAGGAAAAAGACTGGGTGTGATTGGATTAGGGGCAATTGGTGCGATGGTTGCCAACGATGCGTATCGCCTTGGTATGAACGTTTTAGGTTACGATCCGTACGTTTCAGTAGACACCGCTTGGACGATCTCTAGACGAGTAAAACGAGCCCTTAGTCTTGATGAAATTCTTAAAACATGTGATTTTATTACTATCCATATTCCGCTTAATGACAAAACGCGTCATACCATTGGTGAAAAAGAGCTTAACCAAATTAAACCACACGCAGTTCTTTTGAACTTTGCTCGTGGTGAACTTGTCGATAGTGCTGCGGTTATTCAGGCTGTTGAGCAAAAAAAATTAGCCAAATATATCACTGACTTTGCAGAAAAAGAATTACTCCATAAAGACAATATCGTCGTCTTACCACATTTAGGGGCCTCCACAGATGAAGCGGAAATTAATTGTGCCAAAATGGCCGCCAAAACCTTGAAAAAATTCTTAGAAACTGGAAATATCCGCCATTCTGTGAACTTCCCGACGATTGAAATGGCCTTTCAATCTCCTTACCGGCTATCCATTATTCATAAAAACGTACCCAACATGCTAGGTGCGCTTTCCAGCACTGTTGCAGATGCGGGAATAAACATTGATAACTTAATCAACCGGAGTCGTGACAATCATGCCTACACGTTAATGGATGTCAATGTCACACGTGATCAAGCAACTTTATTGGCTGACAAACTCCAACAGCTTGAACATGTTATCCGCGTGCGGGTCATTGAGAATTTGGAAGGAGAGGAATAGACAATGGTCTTTATTAAACCGTTTAAAGCCATCCGCCCACCACAAGAGCTTGCCGCTAAAGTCGCGACTTTACCATATGATGTCGTCAATTCAGCAGAAGCGGCCGCATTAGCAAAAGACAATCCTTATTCCTACTTGCATATTGATCGAGCTGAAATTGACTTACCCCAGACAGTTTCGCCTTATTCTGAACAAGTTTATCAGCAAGCAGCGAATGCCTTGGCCGCTTTTCGCGAAAAAAAATGGCTGCTTCAAGAAGAAACACCTGCACTATATCTATATGAATTAACAATGAATGGTCGTGCCCAGACTGGTCTCGTGACGTGTACTTCTGTTCAAGATTATCTGGACGGAAACATCAAAAAACACGAATTTACACGGGTAGAAAAAGAAATAGATCGAATCAACCATAGCGATGCTTGTGATGCCAATACCAGCCCCATATTTCTCACCTATCGCGGACAAGCAGCGATCCAAGAAATGATTCATACTTGGAAAGAGACGCACCAACCACTCTATGATTTCATGAGTTATCATGATGTTCGTCATCGCGTGTGGATAGTAAACGAGCCTCAAACGATTGAACAATTAACAAACGAATTTCAATTAAACGTGCCCGCTCTATATATTGCAGATGGTCATCATCGGACAGAATCTGCCGTAAAAGTTGGCAAAAAAAGACAGGCACAATTCCCAAATGCTCCACAAGATGCGGAATTCCATTCGTTTCTTTCTGTTCTTTTTCCGAAAGAAGAACTTGAAATTTTAGCGTATAATCGTGTTTTAAAGGTGCCGCTTTCAGAAGACTTTATGGATAAAGTCGCTGCTTTTTTTTCCGTTAAGCCAATTATAGCAGCAGAAGCGGCTCCAACTTCACCCAAAACGTTTGGCATGTATCTAGCAGGTGCTTGGTATCAATTGACGATAAAAGACACCTTGATTCCCAAAGATGCTGTGGGCCAACTAGATGTCGCGTTATTGCAAACCTATGTGTTTGAAAAGCTTTTTGCCATTCGTGATATTCGAACAGATCAACGCATCGACTTCGTAGGTGGAATTCGCGGACAAGAAGAACTCGCCCAGCTTGTCGACCAGGGAGACTATACACTGGCTTTTTCCTTGTTCCCGACAAGTATGGATGATTTACTGGCTGTTGCAGACGCAGGTGAAATTATGCCGCCCAAATCAACATGGTTTGAACCAAAGCTGTTAAGCGGACTGTTTCTTCATTCTTTTGAAACAAGTACTACATGTTAAAAAATCCTCGAAACTACTGAAAAGAAAGCGTGGACCTGACCTTTAAAAAGGTACTTATCCACGCTTTTTTCATTTGCTTTTTTCATTAATCTTACTTTTCACCAAAATCACCTTATACGACTAATTCTCAAATTCACTTAAGCATTATAGCAAAATTGTTTTTCTGCTTCTGACCAAGTTAGCGTAACTGTTTTTTCAATTTGGTGCGCACCTTCTTGATATTTCACACAAATTTTTGCCGCACAATCGCTTTCAATTCGTAACCATGTGAGATGTGCTTCCTGCCATGCAAACGATACCTTTACACCGTGTTTTGAATAAAAATGATGCACTTGTCCGACTTTACTTATCAAATTATCTGGGAACAGCAACACTCCTTCTGAATAATCCTGAACGAATAGTTGGAGAATTGCCAAAGCGCCACCAAAATTCCCTTCAATTTGAAATGGCGGATGCTTGTCTAAAAGATTCGTATACGTATGTTCTTTTAAAAGAGTACTGATAGCTGCTACTGATTTTTCTTTATTAGTAAGCCTTTCCCAGTATAAAGCGATCAGTGCAGTACTCCAACCAGTACCTCCCGAACCAAAAGCAACTCGTTCCTCAAGCGTTTTTTTCAGTGCTAGTTGATTCTGTTTATCTTCCACTTGCTCATCAAAAAAAATGCCTGGAAAAAGCGGATATAGTTGTGAAATATGCCGATGTCCTGGTTCAGAAGTTTTGGCCGAATCTGACCATTCTTGCACTTTTCCATCAATCACTAACGGTTGCATATCTGCTAAAATTGCGCTCACTTGAGCTACCAAATCATGATCCTTATTAACTATTTTAGCCACTTCAATAAAGCTTTTGAATAAGTCATAAACAATTTGTACATTTACTTGCGCCGTATTATTAAGGGAAAAGCTACTATTTTCGTATAAAAATTTATTTTCTGGTGACACAGACGGACCAATTTCGTAGTATCCTTTTTCATTCTGAAAAACAAAGCTCGCCATAAACACAGCATTCTCTTTCAAAATTGAGTAGTAATCAACTAAGACTTGCTTTTCTCTCGTATGTTGATAGCTAATCCAAATAAATAACGCTAACCACGCGCTTCCTAATGGCCAAATCGTCGCCTGTAAGTTATGATCTTGCGGTGCACAATCTCCCCAAATATCCGTATTGTGATGCGCAACCATTCCATTTAACCCATACATTTTAGTGGCAACTGTTCTACCATGAGGCTGCATTCTTTTTAGGTGTTCTAATAAAGGCAACAAGCATTCGTGCAAGCCGACTTTTTCGACGAATGAATAATTTAGTTCGGTATTAATGTTCAATGTGTATCTGGAGCCCCAGGCTGGTGAAAAATCTTGATTCCAGATTCCTTGTAAAGTAGAGGGTAGAGAATCTCCAAAACTGGAACAGATACTTAAATATTTGCCGTAATTAAAATATAATTCATAAAAACCCCCATCTTCATTTTCACGAAACATTTCTTGTCTAATATCGGTCGGTATATCTGTGTAATTACCGGTAGAAAAGGCTGCGGTTGTTCTATTCATCAGTTCGCGCATCCGTTTGACATGCTTTTTTTTCATTGTAGCGAAAGAATTTCCGTGACTATTTGTAATATTTTCCAAACATTTTAGTTCTGGCTGTGCATTTCTAAAGCTTGTTTCAATGGTAATAACCAATAAAATTTCAGTTGCATCCGTTACAAAAATACTTCCCCCATTATTTGTGAGGGTGCCATTTTTGCAGCTGACTTCAATGACAACACAAAATTCAATACCAGACTGAAAGTCGCCATTATGCCCTTTGGCAATTATTTTATGATCGACTACGTCAACAGAAGAGATATAAGAACTCGCTAACCCTCTACGATTTTCCTTCCTTGTATAACGAATTTCACAGGATTCTTTTTCACCAGCTATAGTGTAAAAAATCGCATTTTTCTCATACGAACAAAATGCTTCTATTGCTCTCTTTTTTTGATTTATTGTGTAGGAAGTATTCCAAATACCTTCTTCAATATTTAAACTTCTTTGATATGTATCGTACTTTGTTTCGATAGCGGTCCGAGGAATACCCATGTCATCTAGAACTATTTTTTCGTTATTGTTTTTATTTTCATATTTTATCCAAACATCCCCGCCAGTTTGATAATGCGCCATATGTGGATATGTCGGAAAGAGTGTTTTAGCAGCCATTTTCTCCGCTTCTGGGTATTTTTTTTCTGCCAGAAGTTTTCTAACTACTTTGTAATTCTCTTTTGCTAAGACATTTACACGTTCTTTTGGCCCACTTGACCAAATGGAATCTTCATTCAGTTGAATTCTATCCGTATCACCATTTCCAAACAGCATAGCTCCCAGTTTGCCATTGCCAATAGGGAGTGCTTCATTCCAATTAGCTGGCGGCGTTTGATAAATAAGTTTGTTCTCCACCTGTATGCTCCTTTCTATTCCAAAATTTTTGCGTAACAAAAACAAAAGGACTGCATCCCTCGAAAGAAATGCAGATACGAAAATTTAAACAACTCCTAAAAATGCCAAAAGGACAGATAGCGCCAAGACAAGTAACATAATAAGATTAACGTTCACTTTTTTATTTAACAGGTACAAGCAGCCTAAAGTTAATTAAAGAGGTACGATTCCCACAAAAATCGCATCAAGATAGGTTTGAATGGAAACAGCATCCGCATTTTTTACTGGTATTTTCAAGATGGTTTTAAAGGTAACGTTTGACGCAGTCATTGCACCCACCATCACTAAACCCAAAATACTGGCACATTTCGTAACTATTTTCATTGCACCGCTATTATACAAGCGTTCAATAAATGTGGACCCCAACGTATAGCCCATATATGTCATGTAGTAGCGACAAATAATGGAAGGAATATTATAAATCAGTAAAAACATAATCGGTCCAAGAATGGAACCGTTCGCTGCTAAACTAATCCCAACACCTGCGGCAATCACTCGAACAACTCCCCAAAAAATGGAATCGCCAATCCCTGAAAGTGGTCCCATTAAAGAAGTTTTAATAGCAGAGATAGAAGTCGTATCAAAATCTTCTTTTTCGCTATTTTCTTTTTCCATGGCTGCAACAACACCCATTGCAAAGGTTCCTAAGTTTTCAGTAATATTGTACCAAGTAGTATGTCTTACCATTGCATCTTTTAATTTTGTTTCATCTTTTTTGTAGTAGCGTGACAATGCTGGAATCATCGAATAAAGAAAGCCATCTGCCCCAGCTTTCGTTACCCCCGGATTTCCTGCAAATACAGTAAAAGAGCGCCAAAATATCGAGTTTAACATTTTTTTATCTTCTTTACTTACACCTTTTGTCATTTTCATTTAAAAAAATCCTCCTCGTCACTAAGATCTTGCTCTTGATTAGTACTTACTGCTTTATTTTTTAATGCAAAAATTTCTCTGTCTCTCATTGCTACGGCAACAACAATTATTCCACCCAAAGCCGCTACAGCAATTAAAGGCAGCTTTACATACGCAACTAGAATAAAACCTAAGAAAAAATAAATGGAAAGTTCTTTACTCCAGAGCATTTTGGTTAAAATTGCAAATCCGACAGCTGGTAAAAATCCGCCGACAGCTTGAAATGCTCTCGTTAATACATCTGGTATACTATCCATTAGCGATTGAACGGGTTCAGCACCTAAATAAACACCTACGGATACGATAATAGCTGGAATTAAATACTTCACAAACCACATAAAATAATGAATAGCTGCGACACCCTTGATGCTCCCTTTTGCTGCTAATCGATCAAAAGGCGGTGCAAAAATGTTCATAAATACATTATTGACAAAAATCATTACAAATGCCGCGACCACCCCAATTGGAATTGCAAGTGCGTATGCGCTGTCTTTGTTAACATTTAAAATAATGGAAAAAGTCGTTGCAAATACCGTTGCCGAAGCTGGTTCGGCTGAAATGGCCCCGCCAATGTTTACCGATCCCATAAATATTGCTTCTAAAGATGCGCCCATAATAATTCCTGCTGATAAATCTCCCATTAATAACCCTGTAACTGCACCAACGATAATCGGTCTTTCAATCATGCTTTGACCCAATAGCCAGTTCCCACCATAACAAATGAAATAGGCTAATCCTGCAAGTATTGCTTCTTTAATCATTCATTCCATCTCCTTTATCATTTTTTTAAATCATTCAATAGCTTGGTTGCTGGAACTTTAGGATTGCTAGGAATAACTTGATGATAGACTGGTAATTCTTTCTTTGACAAAGCTTCAAGAGCTTGCAATTCTTTTGGATTGACGATAATCCAATCTGAAACCTTAACCTTTGCGGCTTTGTCGCTTTCATCAAATCTGCCCACATTCGCAACATTTACACTTTCAATATCTGGACAGCTCTCCACTATTTTTAGCGCGTCTTGAATCGTATTCGTTAAAGCGAAAATACGCATGGTTTTCGCTCTTGGATCATTAAAAACAGCGATTGCATCTTGGACATTTTTAACTAATAATTTTTTTCCAGTAGGCACAGCCATCTGTAACGTCATTTGCAACATTTTATTGGTGCTTGCATCATCATTTGCGACAACGATATTCCCCGTATTTAATTCCTTCGTCCAAATTAAAGCCACTTGACCATGAATCAATCGATCATCTACACGTAATTGAATAATCATTTTTTATCCTCCTCTTTTAATCAAAAAAATCTTCATCGCCAGCCGAATCTTCTAAATCAGTAAGACTGCTTTTTGTAATAACTTGTACTCTGCTATTGTGAACAATCTCTTCCAACCTTTCTTTTGATACTTTATCCGTGCTTGTCAGCACTTCTAAAAGTACAGGTAAATTAAAGCCTGCAATTACATACACTTCTTTTTCAGACTCGCTAATAATCGCCGTTACTTTCTGATTGACACTCCCTCCATAAATATCCGTAAATATAATTCCTTGATCATCCGTATTTAAGTCCTTCATAAATGCGTAAATTTTTAAAGAAAAATCACTGTCGTCAATATACGCACTTAAAACGCTAACATTTTCAATATCTCCCAAAAATAATTTCAATGAATCAAATGCGCCGCTTGCGAGCATGCCATGTGATGCAATTAAATATTTTTTCATGTAAGCACTCCCTATTTTTTGGTATTTATTTATATAATGGGCCCAAATTTCTGCAGGCTTCAAAATCAACACTTTCTAAATCTTTGGTTCCATATCCATCAAACAAAGCCGGTCTAAAAATTTTTTCTTTCGGAACATTATGAAGCGTAACCGGAATTCTTAACATACTTGCCAATGTAAGAATGTCTGCGCCGATATGACCTTGGACAAACGCTCCATGATTTGATCCCCAATGTTCCATCACGCTGTATACACTCTCAAACCCTTTTTCACCAATGCGTGGCGCAAACCAAGTGGTCGGCCAGGTAGGGTCCGTTCGTTCATCCAAAATTTTATGGATAGATTCATCAAGCACACACGTATAGCCTTCCGCTAGTTGAACAGTCGGTCCCACTCCATCAATTAAGTTTATTCTGATAACCGTTACAGGAAGCTCCGCAGCCGTTTTAAAATGAGAAGAAAAACCGCCACCTCTAAAGTATTCATAATTTGCACGGCACCAATCTGTTTCGCTTAAACAAGCTTGGATATCTTCTTCGGACATATTCCAAAATTCTTTCATCGTTCGTTTGCCCGCATCATCTCTTGCTGCGGCTGTTCCATCAAGAGCGGAAGCGCCAGAATTAATTAAATGCAAGATACCATTTTGAGCCTTGCCAGAAAGAGATTTCCCGGTCACGCGTTCGACTGCTTCTGGACTCCAATATGTTCGAATATCTGAAAAAATAGCGGCTTTATTTGTTAACAGTGACCCAAATAACATAGAGACTCCATTTAAAGTATCATTTTCCGTTGCAAAAGCGGTTACTTGCTTCGGGCCATTCCAATCAAAGGTTGACGCCATTATGGCTTCTGTAAAATCGCCATTTGGTAACCAATCTGTCCATTGACGTTGTCCTTGAAAACCACCTGCAATCGCATTTCTTCCGCGGGCTTCTTCTTTCCAGCCAAGCTCTGCTAATTTATCATTTCCATAAAGAATATCTCGAGTAATTAATGCATGTTTGGCAATAAATGACCAGTCCTCATCAGGATGGATAACTTTTGATTTCTGAATGATTTCCGATAATTTTTTCCCTTTGTTTATATCCATTCCTTCTGAACAATTGGCTTCAATCCACGAAAACGCTTTTTTGTATTCTTCCTTATCATAAATCTCTAGTTTCATTCGGCGTAAAATTTCCGTCATATCGACAAAATCAACGGTCATTCCAAGATATTTATTAAAAAAGCTACTATTTACTTGCGAACCAGCGATTCCCATTGCCGATGAACCTAAGTTTACGTACGATTTTCCCTTCATTTGTCCAACAACAATCGCGGCTTTGGCAAATGATAAAATTTTGTCATGCACATCCGCAGGTATCCGATCGTCTCCCATATCCTGCACATCTCGACCGTAGATTTTAAAAGCCGGATAGCCTTTTTGGTTGTAACCTGCAATCGCGGCTGCTAGATAGACTGCCCCGGGCCTTTCTGTACCATTAAATCCCCAAACCGCCTTAAGGGTATGTGGATCTGGATCCATGGTTTCAGTTCCATAACACCAACTCGGCGTAACAGTCAACGTTGCCACAATATTCTGTGAAAGGAATTCTTCATAGACAATCCCGGCATCACCCGTGCCACCAATCGTTCTACTTGCGACAATACATTGAACGGCTGTTCCATCTGCATAAAACAGATTTTCCTCAATTAGTTTTTTCGCTTCCTGTGCCATTGCCATCGTTTTTTCTTCTAAAGATTCGCGCACACCGCCTTGACGACCATCGATAGTGGGCCGTATCCCTATTTTCGGATAGCTTATTTTTGCTTTACTCATTTTCCTGTACCACTCCTTTACGCAAGATAATATTGCCATATATTTTCTGTTCGCCCGTCGCAACAATACAATAGGCTTCCTTGCTTCTTTGGTAAAAATTTTGCCTTTCAAGATAGCCAATTTTAACTGCTAGCAGCTGCTTTTCGCTGAAAATTTTTTTGTATTCCTGCCAAATTGCTGGGGGTTGGTCACGAGGTTCTGTTGCCATAAAGAAAACAGGCGATTCCACATACGTGTCTAAGGGCATTAATTCAAGAATACTCGCTACTACTTCAGAAACAGTCTGGCCATCCATTCGAACAAGCGTCTTTGCATTTGCAGCGGCAGGAAAGTTTCCATCCGCCAAAACAATTTCATCTCCATGACCCATTTCCATTAAAATTTTAACTAAGTCTGGGGAGAGATTTTTAGGAATCTTTTTTAGCATACATCTTGCTCCTTCAGTTATTTTTATGGTATTTTTTTAATGCCAAATTACGCTGTAAGTAACTTCTAGCTTCTGCAACATCCGCAAAATAGCCTGCGCTGATTAACTGCACGATAATATTTCCAATTGCGGTCGCTTCTGTCGGACCCGCTAAAACTTCTTTATCCGTAGCATTCGCAATCATTTGACACAAAATAGCTGAATTAGAACCGCCTCCTACAATATGGATTTTAGGATACTTCGTGGTGGTGACTACTTCAATATCTTGAATCACCTGCTGATACTTAAGCGCTAAGCTTTCATAAACAACTCGAAAAAATTCTCCCGGCTTTTGCGGAATAGCTTGTCCCGTTTCCGCCGTATATTTTTTAATTCGACCAATCATATCTCCCGGTGAAGCAAAAAGAGGATCATCGGTATCGAGCACAGCTAACTCTGGTTCCGCTAGATTCACTTGCTCATTGATTGTCTCATAAGAGTAATCGTTTCCATTCTCTCGATAATTTCGCATCAATTCTTGAATAATCCATAGTCCCGTACAATTTTTAAGCAGTCGCGTCGTTTGATCGTGTCCGCTTTCATTTGTAAGCGAAGCGGCAAACGTTTGTGAAGTAATAAGCGGCCTTGTTAATTCGGTTCCAATCAATGACCATGTGCCACATGAAATATAGATAAACGGATCATTGGATGGAATGCTGACCACCGCACTAGCAGTATCATGTGCACAGACATTAACGACTGAAATAGCTCCCAAGCCAAGCTCTTTTTTCAACATGCCCATAACATGCCCCTCTGTCACAATTTCAGGGAAAATATAGGCAGGAATGCCAAAACTTTTCAAAATTTCTTCTGCCCATTTTTTTTGGTAAGGATCAAACAGTTGTGTCGTGGAAGCAATGCTGATTTCGGCAGCTTTTTTACCTGTTAACATAAAATTTAATAAATCTGGCATCATTAATAGCGTATTGCATTTATGAAATTCATTTGGTTTCGTGAACTTTTCTGCCATTAGCTGGAACAGCGTGTTTATTTCTAAAATTTGATTTCCCGTTTTTTTATATAAATCTTGAAAATTAATAAAATCATTAATTTTCTCAAAAATTTGATTTGTGCGTTCATCTCGGTAATGAATGGGATTTGCAATTAGCTGATCATTCTCATCTAGCATCCCGAAGTCTACTCCCCATGTATCGATTCCTAAGCTGTATAGATCTGGAAATTCGGACTTTGCTTTCTCGATACCGATTAGGATATGTTTAAAGAGCTTGTCAATATCCCAATACAGCGTCCCTCCTTTGTGAATGGGTTGGTTTTCAAATCGGTAGACTTCCTCTAGCATCAGCCCTGTCTCTGTAAAACTTCCTACAATTGCACGTCCTGAAGACGCCCCAATATCAATAGCTACTACTTTTACCATGTTTTACCTCTCAATGATATTTTTTATATCCAGGATGTTTCCCGGTTACTTTATAGTTGGCTCTCATCGCAAAAAGCTGCTCCAAAACAGGCCGGGGAATTTCTTTTTCCTCTTTGTTGCCACTATTTAATAGCATTCTTGCATGAAAAGTCGTATTCGCAACTAATTCTAGTGTTTCCATCCGATAGTAAGCCGTTATGACATCACTTCCAACTGTTAATGCCCCATGATTTTCAAGCAAGAGTACATCATGTTCTCCTAAATAAGGTGCCACCGATTCTGGAACTTCATTTGTAGAAGGAATTCCAAAGGGCGCAATTGGAACTGAACCGATAACAATTGCATTTTCAATCAAAGAGTAATTATCCAAAGGAATTTGTGCCAATGCAAAAGAGGTTGCTACTGGCGGATGTGCATGGACAACACCGTTCACATCTGCTCTTTCCGCATAAACGCGCAAATGCATTTTAATTTCACTAGACGGCCGATAACCAGGCGCACCTTCCACGATGTTTGCGTCATGATCAATCACCAATAATTTTTCTGGTGTAATAAAGCTTTTACTAATTCCTGTCGGTGTACAAAGATATCGATCATTCCCTAATCTCACAGAAACATTTCCATCATTTGCAGCAACCCAGCCTTTTTGCCATACCTTATTGCACACATCACACACTTGTTCCTTTATTGCGCTTAATTCTTTTTCATCCATATTGCCATCACGACTCTTTCCAAATTTTAATTTTTGTGCTACCCTAATTCGTGGGAACCTCTAAAAGTATCTTAGCAAAAAAAAATGGTAACGGATTAAATGAAAGACATTACGAATAATCGTTCAAAAAGAAACACGATTTGGTTCAAAATCGTTCAAAATCATTCATTTTAATTTACTTTAGGAGAATAGTCATGGATGCACAAAAAAGATTAGATGATATCATGTACATCGTTTCGAAGAAAAAAAGAGTTTCAAATGCGGAATTAAGCAAAGCCATTTTTTGTAGTTTGTCGACGTTAAGACGTGATTTACTTGAACTTGAAAAAAAAGAATTAATTAAAAGAATTCGTGGAGGAGTCATTCTTAACAAGTTTGATACATCTGAGCCTGCACTTTTTTTAAGAGAAACAGAGCATTTGGAACAAAAAAAAGCGATCGCAAATATTGCTTCCTCCATCATCGGCCCCGGAATGTGCATTTTTTTAGATGCAAGTTCGACCGTTTTTGAATTATGTCCTCTCATTACCTCCATTGAACACCTGATCATTTTTACTAGTGGTCTTAAAGCCGCTTCTTTTCTCAGCGATAGTTGCACCAAAACGACGAAAATATTTGTTAACGGCGGTGAAATCAAACACCGCGCTTCTTCCATCATAAAAGTTGATCCCGGTGCACAATTAATTGATCATTTTAATATTGATGTCGCCTTTTTCTCAGCCAGAGGTGTTGATCAAAACGGAATCTACGAAGCAAATTTGGCGCAAGCTGTTTCGAAAAAATATGTAATGGAGCATTCCAGACAAAGCTGTTTATTAATTGACGATTCTAAGTTTAACCATAGCCAGTTCTTTAAAATAGGCGATTTTAAGGACTACAATATTTTAATTAGCAATAAAAAACCGGATGAGGATTTGCTAATTGCAGCTGAAAAAAATAATGTTGAATGGCTGTTTGATTCATTACTGTAAAAATTTCAACTTCACTGTTGTATGCGGATTCAACTATTGATCGTTCGAATTAAAAGCTTTGCTGTTTCGTAAGCTTCTACTAATAGATCACTCAAACAAACTCACTGAATAATCGATAAAGTCTTACTTCACAAAAGCAAGCCTTGGACAGCTTGGATTTCCTCTTTTATTTGAACAAACCGTTCATTATACAGGAATTCAAGGTGTCTTTTTGTTGTCGCGAAAATCGTGTTATTTCCGATTACCTGTAGCCTGGATTTCACCCCTTCTTAATTAAGACTTGCTGAAAGAATTCTTTTTAGCTATGATAGAAACAAATGATAGTAGAAATGAGGCAACCTCTGTGCGAAAAACTTTACAAAATGCCAAAAAAATAGTGATAAAAATAGGAACCAGCACCTTAGTTTATCCAAACGGTACAATTAACTTACACGCAATTGATGAATTAGCCTTCGTATTAGCTGCTTTAAGCAATCAGGGCAAGGAAATCATCCTCGTATCTTCTGGTGCGATTGGTGTTGGTATGAACAGCTTGCATCTAAGTGAACGCCCGGCTTCAATTCCTGAGCAACAAGCAGTGGCAGCAGTTGGCCAGGGAGAGTTAATGAATATCTATAGTCACCGTTTCCGAACCTACAAACAGCAAACAGCGCAAATGCTGCTAACACGTGATATTATCGAATTTCCTGCTAGCCGTCAAAATGTTACTAACACATTAGAACAGCTATTAAAAATGAATATTTTACCGATTATTAACGAAAATGACACGGTATCTGTAGACGAATTAGATCATTTAACAAAGTTTGGTGACAATGATTTACTTTCTTCAATTGTTGCAGAGCTATGTCAAGCTGATTTGTTGATTATGCTATCTGACGTTGATGGGTTCTTTTCTAGCAATCCCATTCAGAATCCACAAGCCACCTTATTCTCAGAAATTCATTCAATCGATGAATCTTTGTACCAAATTTCGACAGGGAAAGGCAGCAAATTTGGTTCTGGAGGCATGTATAGTAAACTGAAAGCAGCTGAAAGATTGTTACAGGCTAATAGCAAAATGGTGCTCGCAAACGGACAAAACCCGAAAATAATTTTTGACATTCTGAATGGAAAAAAGGTCGGCACTTTGTTTACCTCAATCAAAGAAAAGGAGGAATCACGATGAACTTAATCGAACTAGGCAAACAAGCAAAAACAGCTTCTTATCAGCTGGCGCAAACAACTACTCAAGAAAAAAATAGCTTGTTAGTCGCAATGGCGCATGCATTAGAAACCCAAACTACGCGGATTTTAGCAGCAAACCAACAAGATATCACCTTAGCAAAAACAAATGGTCTTTCTGACGTAATGCTTGATCGTTTGCTTCTCACCGAAAAAAGAGTTAAGGAAATGGCCGATGGCATTCGTCAAATTGCTGATTTGCCTGATCCAATTGGCAGAGTCGATGAAATGTGGAAAAATGAAGATCAACTATTGATTGGTAAACAGCGTGTTCCCCTTGGGGTCATTGGCATCATCTATGAATCACGGCCAAATGTAACGACAGATGCCGCTGCATTATGCTTTAAATCAAGTAACGCGACCATTTTACGTGGAGGAAAAGAAGCGTTCCATTCCAATCAACAACTTGTTGCTATCTTGCAAACCGTCTTAAAAGAAAACCAGTTTGATCCTTATGCGATCCAACTTATTACTGATACTTCTCGTGAAACGGCGCGCGCGTTTATGCAATTAACCGAGTACCTTGATCTTTTAATTCCGCGCGGTGGCGCTAATTTAATTCAGACTGTCGTAAAAACGGCGACGGTTCCCGTAATTGAAACGGGGACAGGTAACTGCCATATTTACGTAGACAAAGCGGCGCAACTCAAAATGGCGACCGATATCATCGTCAATGCAAAGTGCCAACGTCCTTCCGTTTGCAATGCAGCCGAAACATTAGTCATCCACAAAGATGTTGCCAAAGATTTCTTGCCAGTGATGGAACAAGCTCTGGCTGCTTACCAGGTTGAACTACGAGCAGATGAACGTGCTGCGGACTATCTCACGACCAGCACACTCGCAACAGAAGCAGATTGGTATACTGAATTCTCTGATTTTATTTTAGCCATAAAAGTCGTTGATTCTTTGGATGAAGCCATTGAACATATCCAAAAATATAGCACGCATCATTCAGAAGCAATTATTAGTGATGATTATTTTGCCACGCAAAAATTCTTACAGCGTGTCGACTCTGCGGCCGTCTACGTCAATGCTTCCACTCGTTTTACCGACGGTTTTGTCTTTGGATTTGGTGCCGAAATTGGCATTAGTACACAAAAATTACACGCGCGCGGTCCGATGGGCTTAGAAGCATTAACTTCGATTAAATATATTATTTACGGTGAAGGCCAAATCAGACATTAAAAAGGAGCTCAACTCATGAAACGTGATGGACATACGCATACCGAATATTGTCCCCATGGCACTGTCGAAGACGTCGAATTACTTATTCAAAAAGCGTTACAATTAGGCTTTAAGGAGTACAGCATCACCGAACACGCCCCGCTTCCGAAAGAAATTCTGCAAGAAGCTGGTGGCGATCTAGCTGTTTTTACAACAGGCGGGATGGCTCTCAATGATGTGAACCATTATTTCAAAAGAATGGACCATTTACGGGCAAAATATCGAGCAGAAATCCGCTTACATATTGGCTTTGAAGTCGATTTTTTTGAACACTATATCGCATGGACCACTGATTTTTTAAATGAATATGGTAGCCGCACCGATGATAGCATACTCTCCGTTCATTTTCTGCCGGGAACGGATGGTCTGCGCGGTATTGATTACAGTCCCCGAGATTATCAAGAAGGAATCGTTGCACATGCCGGTTCTTTTCAAAACGCTCAAGTAAGGTATTATCAAATGATTCTTCAATCACTCACTACTGACTTAGGTCCCTACAAACCGAAACGCTTGGGTCATCTCTCTCTTTGCCAAAAATTCCAACATTTTTTTTCTGAGGATAATCATTTTTCTGAAGAAGCGCGCGCTTTAGTTACCGAAATTCTTGTAAAAATGAAAGAAAACACCTACGAATTAGATCTCAACACAGCTGGACTTTACAAAGAATTTTGCCAAGAATATTACCCACCAAAATGGCTTTTAGCTCAAGCAAAGAACTTGAAAATCCCATTAGTATACGGTTCTGATTCGCATGATTTACAAGATGTTGGCAGAAGCTATGATGTGATTGAACATTGGGTATCATGATTTTCTCTTTTTTATGTTATCATGGTTATATGACATTATTTAGTGAGGTAAGTATTGACAATGAAAGAAAAAATCCGAATTTTTTTTTAAAAACGAAAAATTTTATTTAGCAGTTGCTTTTTTACTCCCAGTTTTGATTATGATGGGTGTTTACTTCAGCATTGGCATTTATTGGGGCAGCACTCGTAGTGTTCTAGCCAGTGATGCCTTTGCTCAATTTTCAAATTTCCATGCTAGCTTTAACAATATGTTACATGGAAAACAAAGCATTTTTTATACTTGGAATGCTTCTTTAGGCTTAAATTATTATGCGTTACTTGCTTATTATCTTGGCGGAATCTTTACGCCGATTGTTTTTTTCTTTAAAAACAGCAACATTCCAGATGCTTTGTATTTATTGACTTTGCTAAAAATCGGCTTTGCCAGTGTTGCTTTCTGGGTTTATGCAAAAAACACCTTTAAGATTTCCCGCTGGTTGCATGTCGCATTTGCAATTGCTTATTCATTAATGTCTTTTGCAACCGCCCAATCTGAATTGATTATGTGGTTAGATACATTTGTTTACTTACCCTTAATTATTCTTGGAATCAATCGTTTGATGGAGAAAAACAAACCGATTTGTTTGTTTGTTTCGTATCTTTTTCTCTTTATTTCTAACTTTTATATGGCATTCATGGTCGGAATTTTTTCTGTCTTGTATTATTTTGCAAAAGTTTTTGCCAATTGGAAAACTTACAAACGCACTCTTCTTCCTTATTTTATTACATCCTTATTAGCTGGCTGCACCTCACTTATTGTGATTTTGCCGACAGTTCTCGATCTTCGAACAAACGGGGAAACCTTTACTGAGATTACGACCTTCAAAACAGAAGCAACCGCTTTTTGGGATATCGTCATTAAAAATATGGTTGGCGTTTTTGATACAACCAAATATGGATCAATTCCGTTCATTTATATCGGATTATTGCCATTAATCTTTTGTCTCTATTTCTTTGTTACGAACAAAATTCCGCTTAAGACAAAAATTTCGTTTGGTGCGATTTTTGCCATTATCATCGCAAGCTTTTACATTGTGCCGCTAAATCTTTTTTGGCACGGAATGCATGCACCAAATATGTTTCTATTCCGTTACAGCTTCACCTTTTCCTTTTTAGTAATTATGCTTGCAGGTTACGGTTTAGAAAAATATACTCGGGAAGATGAAGGGTTAATTGTCGGAACGATTATCATGCTGATGGCGATTTTTATTTTGGCGAGAGGCTTTATGAAGCAAGGCTCGTATACCTATGTCACAGATAACTCCTTTTATTTCACTTTATTTTTCCTTTTTCTTTATTTAGCCAGTATTGTGTTGTATCAAATGCAGCGTGTTCCCATTAAACGCTTGGCTATCCTTTTGTTACTACTTGTGAGTGTTGAGGCGACGTTAAACACCAATGCCATGATCAATGGTATTTTAAAAGACTGGAATTATGCTTCGCGAAGCTTGTATTCAGAACCGCAAAAAACGTATCAAGCCGCCGTATCCGCGATACATAAAGATGAGAAAAAAACATTTTACCGAACAGAAACCCTCGACCCGATATCGGCAAATGATAGCATTAACTATGGTTTTAGCGGCATCAGCATGTTCTCCTCCATCCGCAACCGCAATTCGTCTTCGATGATGAATACATTAGGTTTCCGCTCAAGAGGAACGGGTTTAAATATTCGCTATCAAAATAATACCTTACTGATGGACTCGCTATTTGGTATTAAGTACAATGTTGCCAAACAAGATCCTTTAAAATATGGGTTCAGTCAGCTCTATTCAAACAGTACGTATACTGTCTATAAAAATGAAAATGCCTTACCGCTTGGTATGCTGACCGACAAAAATATTTATTCAACGAAATTACCTGAAACGGATAACTTAGGCTCACAAACGAACTTATTCAATCAACTAGCTGACAGCAATCAAAATTATTTTACCTTTACAAAGCCAACCATCGTGGATTCCACGAATACGACGATTACAAATAAAGATCAAAATACCCTCTCACTAACGGAACAAAGTGAAAATATTGCCAAAACAGTCACCTGGGAAGTTCTCGTGCCAGCTGGAAAACAAGCTTATTTTAGCCTATTTCCAACCAATTTCGATCAGTTAGAAAGTTCGACTGCAACCGTAACCGTTAATGGTGTCAGTGCCAAAACTCAAATCAATATTTCTGGTCAATACTACAATATCGGCAATTATACAAAAGAAACCTTGGTTCGCTTTAGCGTCATCTTCTATGGTACTAAAACGGTTAGCTTTGTCGATCCACCTGTGATTTTACTTGATACACAAAACTATATGGATTCACTTAACAAAATAAAGAAAAAAGCAGTTAATTTTTCAGTTAGCGGTCGAAAAGCAAGTGCAACCGTAAACGCAAAAAAAGATCAAGTATTATTTACTACTATTCCTTATGATAAAGGTTGGACGGCTTATGTAGATGGCAAAAAAGTGACGATTAAATCATGGAAAAATTCGTTTGTGACGATTCCTATTTCGAAAGGCAAGCATACCATCCAGTTAACCTTTTTACCTTACGGCTTTAAAACCGGCGTTATCTGTTTTGTTCTAGGTATTTCTTTGTTTATCCTTTATGTCAAAAAAGGAAGCCAGTGGCGCACTTCCCAAAAAAAGAAACGTGAACGAAAGAAAATAAATTCCTAGTTTCACTTTTTCCCTATAATTGTATCAAAAAATACAGTAAAAAAGAGGCCTCTCTGCTAGAGGGACTCTTTTTTGCTTATCTAGTTTGTTTACTGATTTTCCAAATTGCCACCTTGAAAACAAACAGAAATGATTACCAAAACTACCACCATTTTTTCGCGATTATCTTTAATTCCATCTTACGGATTTTCTTTAAGTAACTAAAATGCTGTTGAAAAGAAGCCTCCGTATATTTTTTTAACGCCTCACCAAAATCTTTTTTATAGGAAAAGATCCCCATCGGCGTTATCCTAATGAGATGAATCTGATTCCAATCGGGATACTCTTGATTATGAGACAAAGATTCTGCCGTTTCTAGACCCAAAAATTCACCGCACCACTTCTTATTAAAAATAATATCCTCCATCACTGGTCCATTTTGCTCCGTCATCATGCTTTTAAATTGTTTTATGTGCTGTGGCATTACTTGGACAAATTCAATCAACTGAATTTGTTTTTTAGAGAGCATATTCTTGGAGTTAGAACGTGGTGTAATGTGTAGAATTTCTTCTTTTACGCACACTTCTTCCATCCTTGTATTGGCAAAAAAATCCACTATCTCGGCAATCACCGTTCGTTGTTTTAATTCAAGTAGTAGCAATGCATTCCAATTTTTTTGTTCTTTCTCTGCTTCTACAGTTATTTTTTTCGTATAAAAGTGATAGGTCGCAATTTTTTCTTGTTTTTTTTGCTCTTCGAGAAAGTCATACAACTTTTTAAAGGTTGGGTCACTCTTTTTTTTATCTTTCAAGACAAACGTTCGTGCATAGTACTCGATTTCTGCCATTGTTCTGCTCCTTTATTGAGAGAGTCCTTCTGCAATTTTATCCAAATTCCATTTCATCATTGC
>JAATGB010000033.1 GCA_015654945.1 Lactobacillales bacterium
ATTGGCCTAATTCCCATTAATCAGCACTATCCCGTTACTACCAATTTTATTAATATTTTCGGTTCTATTTTGATTGGTTACATTTTTGCAAAATCAACCGCAAAAGGCTTAAATCATTCCACTCTTGTTTTATTTTTACAAGTTGGAATTTGTGGCGGCTTTACGACCTTTTCCTCTTTTTCCTTAGAAACAGCTAATTTACTTAAAAATAATCAGCTTGGAATCGCATTCCTTTATATTCTTCTAAGTGTTTCACTTTCCTTAGGCGGCGTTTTTTTAGGGATGAAAATAGCTACTAACTAAAAAAAACAACTAGCGGCAAAACCATCTAGTTGTTTTTTTAGTTAGAAACGTTTCAGCTTCTATTTTATAAGAATTCTTCCCGCCAAGGTGCTTGTTTTTGCTCTCTGTAAATTTGTGCTTTGCCAATGGAATGGAACAAGCCCATTTTTTGTTTGACCACTTTTTTGGCTGCTTCAATACATTCAGGATTGATCGTATTTGGATCCCATAATTCAGTTGTTGCTAAAATTTCACGACATTTTTTGTAATAAGCAAATTTGTAGTCAGAAGAAATATTGACTTTTTGAATTCCAATTTCGACTGCTTTTGAGATTTCTGGATCAGGGTTAGCGGAACCACCATGCAAAACTAATGGAATCGTCACTTTTTCTTTGATTGCTTCAAGAACATCCATCTTTAATTTTGGTTTCACATCTTTAGGATAAATACCATGTGCTGTTCCAATCGCAACAGCTAGCGTATCAATACCTGTATCGGTAATAAACTTTTCAGCATCTTTTGGCTCTGTATAGATCACTTCTGTCACACCACCTTCGACTGAAGTTCCAGTGCTACCAATTGTACCCAATTCCCCCTCCACTGAAACACCTATTTTATGACAAACTTCAACTACTTCTTTCGTTACTGCAATATTTTCTTCAAAAGGAAGCAACGAACCATCAATCATGACAGAGCTAAAACCGGCATGAATCGCCCGCATAATGCTTGCTAAGCTGTCGCCATGATCCATGTGAACCACAAACGGAACTTTACTGTTTTTCACACGCGTTAAAACATATTCTAAAAAATCATCCTTGATATACGCAAGCTCTGTGGGATGAATGGCAATAATCGCTGGAGAATCATTCTCTTCCGCCGCTTCCACAACGACTCGTAAGAAATTACTATCCGCAACATTAAATGCACCAACCGCAAATTTATTTTCCTTAGCAACCTTCAATAATTCGTTCATATTTAACAACATATTAGACAATCTCCTTTAAGTGAATTGATTTATTTTTAGAACCGGATAACTCAATATATTTTTTAACAACTTCTTTACCAGCAGTCATGCTTTGGTGGATTAAGTTAGGATAATCAATCGTTGGTTCTTTACGAATTGCTTCATATAGATAATCGCGCTGTGCTTTCATAAAATCCGAACCAACATTAATTTTATTAATCCCTAGTTCAATTGACTTCTTGATATTGGTTTCCCCTGCACCTGAACCACCGTGTAAAACAAGCGGTAAATGGGTTGCTTCTTTAATTTTTTGAACAATCTCAAAACGAAAATCTGGTACATAGCCTTCTGGGTAATTTCCATGGGTTGATCCATAGGAAAGTGCCAAACAGTCAACTTTTGTCTCCCTGATAAAACGAATCGCATCTTCGGGATTTGTATACATCCCTTCATTGGTAAACTCATTACCCGCCACCGAACCCAAATTGCCTACTTCTGCTTCTACGCTTGCGTTATATGTCTCAGCAAAGCAGACCATCTCTTTGGTAATACGAATATTTTCTTCTAACGGATACATCGAAGCATCCATCATGACACTTGAAAATCCTTCGTGCAAACAGCGCTTCACATGAGCAATTTCTTGTCCGTGATCCAAATTAATAGCGATTTTAACAGGTGAATTCTCCGCCATACGTTTGATCGGTTTCGTTAAATAGTTGTAATCCAAATGATGCTGCAAATGTTCTTGTAATAAATCAATAATAATCGGCGCATTCAATTCTTCTGCTGCTTCAATTACTGCCTTCGCCGTTTCTAAATTAAAACAATTGATCGCCATCACTGCATAATTTTCTTGATTGGCTTTCGTTAAAAGTTCTTTCATGGAAACGTACACATCTATCCCTCCTTAGTTAATCTCAACGGAAGAAAAATCAACCTCTTCTTCTTCAACTATTGCTTGTTCTTTTTCTGCCGATTTAACCGGTTTTAATAAGTAAAGCAACACACCGGCAATAACAGAACCAATCCCTAATGCAAGCATGAATTTTAAGGGATCGGTCATTGCAGGAACAATGAATAATCCGCCTGAAGGAACCGGTGAGCCAATGCCCCACATCATGCTTAAGCCGCCACCAATCGCTGCTCCGATCGTACACGAGAAAATCACCCGTAAAGGATCAACTGCTGCAATCGGTATTACGCCTTCAGTAATCATACAAATTCCCATTGGAAATGCTACTTTGATATTTTCCTCTTCTGAATTTGAATATTTATTTTTACGGAAGACTTTGCTTAACACCCACGAAATCGTTACACCAAACGGAGGTACCATCGAAGCTAATATTTTAACCGCTTCCGGCTCCTTGACACCTTCCAACAACAAACCATCGGCGAACAGCGACGCTACTTTGTTGACAGGTCCGCCAAAATCAAGCGCTGCCATTCCGCCTAAAAGAGTTCCAAAAACAAAACTACCGCTACCTTGTAATCCTTTTAAGAAGGAGGTTAACGCCTCTGTTGCCCAGACAATCGGAATACCAATTAAGAAATACATCAATAAGCCAATCACCAAAGTAGATAGTAATGGGACAATCATCATTGGCATCAAGCCTTGCGCCCATTTTGGCAATTTTAAATTTTTGACTAAGTATTTCACAAAGAAACCGACTAAATAGCCACCTAACATCCCGCCTAAGAAGCCTGCGCCAATTGAGTTAGCAATTAACCCCATAAACAATCCTGGTCCAATGCCTGGCCGATCAGCGATGGAATAAGCAATAGCTCCCGCAATGACTGGCGAAAGTAAGCCCATGCCTAAAACACCAAGTGAGACAAGTGCATCAGGCACCGAATAAGCCTGTTTGTAATTTTCAATCACACTACCACCAGTTAAATTTCCAATGGCAATCAATAAGCCGGCAGTCACAACAACCGGTAACATATAAGAAATAGCTGTTAATGCATGTTTTTTTAGTTCTAATTTAGCAAGCACGATTTTTCACCTCAATTATTTAATTTTTGTTCAATCGTTTGAAGCAGTTTTTTTGGGGCTTTGATGACCATACTCGTTGGAACCTCGACTACTTTTTTATCCTTAAATCGCTCCCTTCCGCCAATTTTGATATCCGCCGCAATAATGACCACATCGGCTGCCTCAATCTCCGCTTTTGTCAGCGCATCTTCCGTTCCAATAGTTCCTTGAGTTTCAATATGCGCTTCATGCCCCAATTCTTTCGCGGCAGTCACTAACTTTTCCTTGGCAATATAGGTGTGTGCAATACCTGATGTGCAGGCTGCAATTCCCACAATCTTCATTTCATTTTCCTCCATTCTTTTTCAAAATTAATTCAAACAGCTCCTCTTTCGTTTGTGCTTTTCTTAATGATTCTAAAAATTGATCATCGGCTAGCATAATCGCAACTTTTTGTAGCAGCTTAATGTGAGTCGTTGTTGCATCGGTTTTTTTCACCGCAAACATGATAATCACATTGATCGGCTCGTCATCCAGAGAACCCCACTCAATCAAATGATCTGTTTTACCAATTACAATCGTCGTTTGTTGCACACCTTCTGATTTTCCATGTGGAATTGCGATGCCGTTTCCAATTCCCGTCACACCTTCTTCTTCTCGAAGCAAAACATCGTCGATAAATTGTTGTTTATTCGTAAGATAATTCTCTGTTTCTAATAGTTCGCTTAATTCTTCAATTGCACCTTTTTTCGTGGTACTTTTCAAATCCGTCGTAATCAATTTTTTATCCAGTACTTTTGTAATATCTAATACTTCATTCATACCAATTCCTCCAAAACTTTTTCAATATTTTTTTTATCGTTATTTGTAAATAAAGCATTGATCAAAATACTGGGAATCTCGGTATCGTCTTTTAGACGAATTGTGGTAATAAGCAAATCAATAGCTGTTAACTGATGCGCCTGGCTCATTTTTTTAAACTGATTAAAAGAAACCGCATCAACCACGCAAATCGCTGGAAAACTCTTTTGAATCTTTACTTTTAATAGCTCTGAAGTCCCAATTCCACTACTACACATGATTAAGACCCTTCTTTTTTTCATTGTCTGTTCCTGATATTTTGCGAAATACAAGGTAATAAAGCCAATTTCATCTATTGATATTTCTGGTAGCTGATAGTTCTTCTGCAGTTCTCCCTTGATTGATACAAATAAGGTAAAGACTTCTCCATATTCACGTTGAATATCTGGCAGTAATTCATTAATCACGTTGATTTCATTTTTTAACCGATAGAGCAGCGAACTCATATGTTTGTATAATTCTTTTTTCACAGCCCTGATATTTTTTAATGCACCAAATTTTTGCTCGTATTTCTCAATAAAAAATTGAATGATTTTTTCGACGTCATCCTTGCGTTTTTCAAAGTATTGGTTGGAGCCACTAATACTCGAGGAAACTAAATATTGGAATAAATAATAAACTTCCATACTTGTTAGTTTTTTGACCAAATAGCTTTCAATATTTCTTACTACTTGGCTGCTAATATCATAAATTTCTGCTTTTTCGGTAATTAATTGCTGTTCTTCTTGATCTAATGTATCCTCTGCCAATGATGCTGTAGCGAATTTGCCATCATAGCTACCCACTTTGTACCGAATTAACAAGATGTAAATATGAGAAAATAAATTGATGTTGTAGGGATAGTTAATCGACTCATGAATACGCTCTTCAATCAGTTGCAATTGACTAGTAATAAATTCGATATCTTGCTCATCTAAACTTGTCCCATCCATAACAAAGCGCTCATCCACAAATAATTTTTTAGCCTTAATCACCCCTTCTAGTGCTTTTCGAATATTTTTTTCGGTGCCGGTAATTGTTAACGCGTTGCTTTTGTTTTGCAGCTCCAAATGATAGTTTTGGATGAACTCTTTAATTTTGCGAATGTCTTTAATAATGGTTTCATTTGACAAATAAAAGGTCTGATATAACTGGTCCACATCTAAAGGGCGTGGACTGCTCAATAACAAACGAAAAATCACTTCAATTCTGCGCGTGTTTTGATCCAATTGATCTTCAATCTGTGAAGGATTAATTTCAGAAAGATATAAATCATAATCCAAAGAAAAACCTTTGCCAATTTCTGAAATAATAATCTCCTGTTCAAAAATATCATTAATCTTTTTGATGGTGCGATACACTGTCTTCGTCGAAACAGCTAAATTTATTGCGATTTCTTCCGCCGTAAGATGATTGTCGACTAGAAAAAGATCCATCATTTCTTTTTCACGCTTGCTCCACTTCATACTCATCACCTCTTTATATCTAGAATTGTAAACGTTTTCTTCCGTGAGGTAAATATATTCAGTTGACCATTAAAATGGACACTCGGAAATGGAACGCTATTCACCTTACTCAAATATACGCAATTATGTACTGATTTTTTTAACTATTTTTAGGCTACCAAACTCAAAAATCACCTACTAACAATAAAATTGCTTGCTTTTTTTCCAATCCTATAATAGACTATTATTAATATATTTTATGCAAAGAAAAGATAAGTAACTTGTGGCGATTTCTAGAGACTCTCTGGCTGGTGAAAAGAGAGAATCAAATCAAGTGAAAATGGTCTTGGAGCATTTGACATCGATGGTTAGATGACACGTAGGCGCCCGTTAACGCGCTAGAGTATTTTCGTACTCGAAAAGCGGCTAATTGTTGAGAAACATTAGCAAACAAGGTGGTAACACGGAGACAATAATAATTGGAATCGTCCTTGATAGACAGAAATTATTCTGCCTATCAAGGACGATTTTTTTATATAAAAAAGGAGGAAAACATTATGACAACAGCAGTAATCAATGCACCATTTAAGGCAGACATTGTCGGCAGCTTTCTACGTCCCACCCGCTTGAAACAAGCACGAGCAAATTTTGAAAATCAAACGATCACTTCGGAGGAATTGACGCAGATTGAAAATGAAGAAATTCAATTATTAGTCGAAAAGCAGAAAAAATCGGGCTTACATGTAATCACAGATGGTGAATTCCGCCGTTCTTGGTGGCATCTTGATTTCTTTTGGGGACTTAATGGTGTTGAGCGAAAAATCATTCCCCATGGTTATAAATTTCAAGGACGAGAAAGCCGACCTGAAACTGCAAGTTTAACCGCTAAAATTTCAGGTGAAAATCATCCTTTTGTTGCTCATTTTGCCTATATTCAACAATTTGCAGAAAATGAAATCATTGCACGCCAAACTATTCCTTCTCCTGCTCAATTTTATTTCGAACTAACACGTCCTGAAAATAAGGAAATTGTCGCGAAAATTTATCCAGATGAAAAGGAGCTTTTTGCAGATATTATCAACGCTTATCGCCAAGTAATTACGGATTTGTATGCCCAAGGATGTCGTAACGTTCAGCTAGACGATTGTACGTGGGGTACTTTAGTTGACCCTGCCTTCGCTAGCCTTTTCAAATCTGATTCGTCAAAATGTTCGTGCGGCCATGAGCATCCTGAACAAGCGAATTTTTCTCTTGCTTTCCAAGAAACATTACTCGCTTTAAATAATGGTGTTTTGGCAGATCAACCAACAGATTTAGCTTTAACAACCCATGTCTGTCGCGGAAATTTTGCTTCTACATGGGCAGCAAGTGGCGGATATGAATCAGTTGCAGACACTCTATTCGGTAAGGAAAATGTTACCGCTTATTACCTTGAATTCGATACAGAAAGAGCAGGAGGCTTTGAACCATTAGCAAAAGTCTCTGGAGATAAACAAGTTGTCCTTGGACTGGTATCTTCCAAGCTACCTGAACTAGAAGATAGTGAAACATTGATTGCACGAATCCATGAAGCCGCACAATATGTTCCGCTTGACCGTCTATCATTAAGCACACAATGCGGTTTTGCTTCAACAGAAGAAGGAAATTTATTAACAGAAGAAGAACAATGGGCAAAAATTAAACTCGTTCGAGAAGTGGCAGACCAAATATGGAAATGATAAGCAGACAGTTGTATTACTTATCTGAAAAATTCCCTTTGTAATACAGTTTCAGTATTCATCAATTTTTTACTTGAGAATAGTTCTGAAACAAACCCAACAGCCTAAAAGTCAGACTACATAATCTGATTTTTAGGATTTTTTTATAAAGACACTACGTTGGTTCGTTCCCCTTTCATTAGCTAATTTGGATTTGTAATACTTATTTAATGATACAGAAGAATAGCTAACTATTAGTGCCCTCACAAATAGTGTCACATACGTAGATGGAATCTTTTCTATTCCAGAAGGAACAACTTCTTTTACTTTTAATTGGAATACTAGTTATTCTTTTATCGCTTATTTACATTAAGAAAATAAAAAACTAGACCATCTATCTTCAAATGATTTTGGAAGATCGGTAACCTAGTTTTTTAGGATTTTTTCAAACAGCTTAAGCTTAGTAGTTATGCAGGAAAATCGTCAACATCATAGAATCACTGAATTGGACTGTCAAACAGAACTACCTCACTATCTGTGTAGAAATTATTTGCAGTATGTTAGTTCTAGAAATTCGGTGCAAGAGAAAAGTTATATGGTTCCCTATTAAGATATAAATATACTTTTTCTACAATTTTGCATAAAAAAATGCTGGTGATTTTTCACCAACATCATAATTTATAAAGCTTTATCCGTAATTTTTGCTCATTCTTATTGCTAAAAAACAATCCTTATCTGATTGTCTTTAATGCTTTGCTCCAAGCTAACAATTGATCCAATAATTCACTTAATTCGCCATCATGGAAAGCAGCGGGTGTAAAGACACTCATATTTTCAAAATCAGTTATTAACGAAAAATTCACATTTCGTTGAACAGAAGCTAAACCTTGTTCTGCCGTAATAAGACGTAAACTTTCGATTGAACGAGCGGCACCTAAACCACCATAACCAACAAATGCAACAGCTTTATTCTTAAATTCTGGTTTCAAGAAATCCAATGAATTTTTAAATGCACCAGCGACACCATGATTATATTCAGCAGTAATAAAGATGTAGCCATCAAATGAATCAATTTTCGCTGACCAATCACCAATTGCTTTTTGTTGGCTTTCAGTCGGTGTTTTTCCTAAAAATGGTAAATCATAATCTAACAAATCAACGATTTCATACTCTGTTTCACTATCTTTATTCAAAGCTTGTGCTTTTTGTAATGTCCAATCAGCTACAGCTTTTCCATTCCGTCCTTCACGAACGCTACCTAAAACAATACCTATTTTTACCATAATCATCCACCTTACAATTTTTTTATAATAGATTATTCACCTTTAAAGTATGAACTCCTCTAACATAGAATAGTATACACTCTAACTAAAAGTAAGTAAAATATAATGCTTACCTTCTAATAAAGAAAAATAGAACTATTCTTACAGCCAATTTAAGCAAAGTTTGATTTTACTACTTAGAATATTTAAGGAAAAAGCATCATCAATCATAATCCGGACTCTCGTTGGCCTATAGTAAAGTATGTTTTTAATTATCTCAAGCCTTTCCTTCTTTTATTTCGAATAAAAAAAACACCAACGTAAATATACGTTGATGTATCAATGATACCGGCGGCCGGGGTCGAACCGGCACGCCCGTGAGGGCACTGGATTTTGAGTCCAGCGCGTCTGCCAATTCCGCCACGCCGGCATATAATTATTTGTTTATCCAATATTTTAGAAGAAAGGCGGTAACCGGATTTGAACCGGTGATGAAGGTTTTGCAGACCTCTGCCTTACCACTTGGCTATACCGCCGTATCAATATTGAACAAAGCTAAAACTGGGGTAGCTGGATTCGAACCAACGCATGAGGGAGTCAAAGTCCCTTGCCTTACCGCTTGGCTATACCCCAAAAATTAAAATTACAAAAGGCGACCGATGGGAATCGAACCCACGAATGCCAGAGCCACAATCTGGTGTGTTAACCACTTCACCACGATCGCCATAATCATAATGATAACCTAACTATAAAATGGCAGGGGCAGCAGGAATTGAACCCACACTAACGGTTTTGGAGACCG
>JAATGB010000022.1 GCA_015654945.1 Lactobacillales bacterium
ATTAGTTGGACAAACTGGCTAATTTTTTCAGCGGGTCCATTTGCTTCAATATAAACAGAGCCATCATATTCATTGCGCACGATACCACTGACACCTAATTTATCAGCGACTATTTTTGTCATAAAACGAAAGCCAACGCCTTGAACACGTCCCGCTACTTTTAGTCGTACTTTTTTCATGTTAGTCCCTCCGTTCGTTATTCTTATAAATATCATATCTAAAAAAGATAAAATTAACAATTGATTTCTATATCTTATAGGTAAACATTCTGAATAATGCTATAATAAAATTTGGAGGAATGCTAGATGAAAGAAATTCAATCCATAAAAAATGCGACAATTAAACAAGTAAAAAAATTAGAAAAAAGAAGAACGCGTGATGAAACGCAAACCTATTTAATAGAAGGTTTTCATTTGTTTGAGGAAGCGCGCAAATCAAAAGTAAAAATCAAATATGTATTTATGACACAAAAGGCAATTAACAGATCAACTGACTTAGTTGGATTTGCAAATGAAATAGAATTATTTTTAGTTACAGAAGAGGTCATGAATTATCTTTCTCATGTTCCGGCTCCACAAGGAATCCTCGCAGTTGTCGAAATGGAAAACCCTGCAAGCGAGATAGTATGGAATCGTCCTGTTTTGTTACTAGATGAAGTCCAAGATCCAGGAAATGTGGGAACGATGATTCGGACCGCTGATGCTGCTGGTTTTCAAGGTGTAATTTTAGGAATGGGCTGTGCGGATATTTATAATGAAAAAGTCTTACGCTCGATGCAAGGGAGCAATTATCATTTGACAATTTGCCAAAAAGATTTAAAAGAAGCACTTGCTGAAATGAAGAACCAAAAAATTCCGATTTATGGAACCGAACTAAACAAAGCAGCAATTCATTATCAAAATGTACCGAAACAAGATGTTTTTGCTTTATTGATGGGAAACGAAGGCAATGGGATCAAAAAAGAATTGTTAGAACTGACGACAGTAAATACGTATATTCCAATTACTGGAAAGGCAGAGTCGTTAAATGTTGCCATTGCGGCGGGTATTTTAATGTTTTCCTTTAAGAAATAGTCGTTATTTATTAAGTTTTGTTTACACAAACTTATTTTCATAGTAAAGTGGCCCAACGAGTGGTATTATGTGGATAGTGTAAATAATGTTTTGGTTGTTAGAAAACAGGTGAATGAATGAGAAAAAATTGGCAGGATGATAAAGAATATGTTTCTCTCGTTAATGATTTAATGAATAGAGAAGAAGTTCAAAAGCTAAAAGAGTTCAAACAGCATCATTACAGCAATCGTTTAGAGCATTCAATCAATGTTTCGTTCAGAAGCTATCGAGTAGCAAAGAAAATGAATGGAAATGTTCGTGCGACAGCTCGGGCAGGTTTACTTCATGATTTGTTTTACTATGATTGGCATACACAGAAGTTTTCTGAAGGTACACATGCTTATGTCCATCCACGAATTGCGTTAAAAAATGCCGAAAAAATCACAGCAATATCAGATTTAGAAAAAGATATTATTGTGAAGCATATGTGGTTAGCGACAATTGCACCGCCTAAGTATAAAGAAAGCTATATTGTAACCTTCGTTGATAAATACTGTGCTTGTCAAGAATTACTTGTTCCAGCAGTAACAAACTTTAAGAATAAATGTAAAAATTATCTTGGCTTTGCCAATAACTAAGCATAAATAAAGAAACTGACTAGTAATAGTTGGTTTTCTTATTTTTTTGCTTTTGATAATGTTTTCACAAACAGAAACACTTATAAATAATAAGTACTATGGTATACTACTAGTAAAAGAAGAGGTGAGTAATATGGCAGATACATATATAGATGAAAAGTTTGTCATGTGTCCTAAATTTCAACGGACCTTTTCTATTTTAGGAAAAAAATGGAATGGGTTAATCATCGATGTTCTGCTTGCAGAAGGGCCTCAGCGTTTTGTAGAATTAGCGAGTAAAATTCCGCATGTAAGTGACCGCGTCCTAGTAGAACGTTTAAAAGAATTAGAACAAAATGGAATTGTGAGTCGAAATGTTTCAGATATAGCGGATAAGCAACGAATTAAATATGAATTGACGACTAAGGGAATTGATCTTGAAAAAGTGATCAAAGAAGTCCATACATGGTCAGAAAAATGGTCAGTTAGTGAATAATAGGGTTGACCGGATGGATTTCATCTTGTAAACTATTAGTGAATAGACGGAACAATAGTGAGGGAAAAGAGTAGTTTGGATCCAATCTTAGGGAATACTCGTCATAGACTGCAAGCGAGTTAATTGGTTGAAGGATGAAATTCACTTCCTGAATTGCTTGTGTAAAAGGCAAGCCGGTGCAAAACACCGTTAACAAAAGAGAGAGCGCGAATGATTTTTCATTGGCGAAACAGGATGGTACCGCGAGAACTCGTTCCTTTTATAAGGAATGAGTTTTTTTATTTATGCAACCAAAAAGAAAGGAATAAAAAAATGTCACTACAACAGCAGCTAACAGCGTTAAAAGAAGAAGCAATTTCAAAATTATCACATATTCACACGTTGAATGAACTAAATGATTTGCGTGTAGAAATGCTCGGGAAAAAGGGCACACTAACAGAAGTTTTAAGAGGAATGAAAAATTTGACTGCGGAAGAGCGTCCGGTTGTAGGAAGCTTTGCAAATGAAATTCGAGATTTATTAACTGAAAAAATCGAGGAAAGAAAAACGTATCTTGAGCAGGCTGCATTACGTTCCACGTTAGAGAACGAAACAATCGATGTTACCTTGCCTGGTAAAAAAGTTCATTTAGGTACAACCCATGTTTTGACGCAAACCATGATGGAAATCGAAGATGTTTTTTTGGGGATGGGCTATCAGGTTGTTGATGGGCGAGAAGTCGAGCAAGATTATTATAATTTTGAGCGGATGAATTTACCCAAAGATCACCCGGCGCGCGACATGCAAGATACTTTTTATATTACCGATGAATTGTTATTACGCACACATACTTCCCCTGTTCAAGCACGTACAATGGAGCAGCATGATTTTTCGCAAGGGCCTTTGCGCATGATTAGTCCAGGGAAAGTTTTCCGCCGTGATACGGATGATGCCACCCATAGTCACCAATTCCATCAGATTGAAGGGCTAGTTGTCGATAAAGGGATTACCATGGGTGACTTAAAGGGAACTTTAGAAGTACTAGTTAAGCGGATGTTTGGCGAAGAACGTGAGATTCGTTTACGTCCAAGCTACTTTCCTTTTACCGAGCCATCAGTCGAAGTCGACATTAGCTGCTTTAAATGTGGCGGCACTGGCTGTAATGTTTGCAAAAAAACAGGCTGGATTGAAATATTAGGTGCAGGAATGGTCCATCCAACTGTCTTGGAAATGTCTGGAATTGATGCCAATGTCTACTCTGGTTTTGCTTTCGGTTTAGGTCCTGATCGAGTAGCGATGTTACGTTATGGCGTGAATGATATTCGTAATTTTTATCAAAATGATGTTCGTTTCTTGGAACAATTCAAGGTAAAGGAGTAAAAAACATGTTTGTTTCATATAAATGGTTAGAAGAGTATTTAGATTTAGCGCAAACAACACCTCAAGAATTAGCCGATAAAATGTCACGTACTGGGATTGAAGTTGAAAATGTGGAGATCCCGGCAGAAGGATTAAAGAAAATTGTTGTGGGGGATGTGAAGACTTGTGTGCCACATCCAAACAGTGATCATTTGTCTATTTGTCAAGTCGATATTGGGGAAGCGGAGCTGTCGCAAATTATTTGTGGTGCACCAAATATTGCAGCAGGCAAAAAAGTGATTGTTGCCTTACCCAATTCACGAATTACTGGAAATGTTAAAATAAAAAAGGGAAAAATGCGTGGTGAAGTTTCAAATGGAATGATTTGCTCACTCCAAGAATTAGGTTACAGTGATAGTGTTGTGCCTAAATTGTATGCAAATGGAATTTACTTTTTATCTGAGGATGCCGTTCCAGGAAGCAGTGTTTTTCCTTATTTAGAGATGGATGATGCAATTGTGGAGCTTTCGATTACGCCCAATCGTGCGGATGCTTTAAGTATGCGTGGGGTCGCACATGAAGTTGGGGCAATCTATGATCAGATTCCTCATTTTAAAAACAAGCAAGTAACAGAAGTGCAAGCAGATAGCAGCACGAATTATTTATCAGTTAAAATTGCTGATTCAGCGAATGTTCAGAGCTATCATATGCGCATTGTGAAAGAGGTTCAAATTAAGGAAAGTCCTTATTGGTTACAAACACGATTAATGAACGCAGGTATACGCCCCATTAATAATGTAGTAGATATTACCAACTATGTGTTATTAGAATATGGTCAACCACTGCATGCCTTTGATTATGATCAACTAGGCTCAAAAGAAATTGTTGTTCGTCAAGGAAAGGCAAACGAAACTTTGGTAACATTAGACGAAGAAAAACGAGTACTGAACAAGGAAAATTTAGTGATTACCAATGGAAAAGAACCGATCGCATTAGCAGGTGTCATGGGTGGCTTAGATTCAGAAATTACGGATCAAACACAAACAGTTGTCATTGAATCGGCGGTTTTTGACGCGATTTCTGTTCGTAAGACGGCGAAACAATTTAATTTAAGAAGTGAAGCGAGTGCCCGTTTTGAAAAGGGCATTAATCCAGCGACAGTGATTGAAGCTCTTGATTTTGCTGCTGCCATGATAACGGAATTAGGAAATGGAAAAGTCCTTTCAGGCATTCTTTCAGCAGCTAGTTACCAACCTGAAGAAGTAAATGTGACCATTAACTTAAAGAAAATTAATAACAGTTTAGGCACACGACTTACGACGGAAGAAGTCGGGAAAATTTTTCAACGCTTAGGTTTTACTTATACGCTAGAAAAAGAAGCATTTGTTGTAACAATTCCCCCTCGTCGTTGGGATATTACCATTGAAGCCGATATTATTGAAGAAGTAGCGCGTATTTATGGCTACGATTACTTGCCGTCGACATTGCCTGTTGGAGAATCTTTGGCAGGGAGTCTAACGAAGCAACAAAAATTAAACCGGATAACCAAACAGCTATTAGAAGGTACAGGTCTGACGGAGGCGATTAGCTATGTGTTAACAACGCAAGAAAAAGCCACCCAATTTGCTTGGTCAAAAGAGCCAACGGTTTCTATTCAATGGCCGATGAATGAAGAACGTGCTGTATTGCGTCAAAATATTATCAGTGGTTTGCTTGATGATATTGCTTATAATGTCGCACGGAAAAATCCAAATGTGGCTTTCTATGAAACCGGCAAAGTTTTCTATCAAAAAAATACGGAAGAATTGCCACAAGAGATCAATCATTTAGGCATTGCGTTAACGGGATTGAAAGAAGAAAAAGATTGGCAAACCAGCAAACAACTTGTCGATTTCTATACAGTTAAAGGAATCATCGAAGCTTTATTCACAGTGTACGGTATTAAGGGAGCTGTCTCATTTAAGGCCACGGCGGAATGGTCTAACTTGCATCCAGGTCGTACAGCAAATATTATTTTTCAAGGAAACGTAATTGGTTTTGTGGGGCAAGTTCACCCAGCGACTGCAAAACAATATGGCATTCCTGAAACCTATGTCTGTGAATTGGATTTAGATCAAATTTTTGCAAGTGAGCGAGCAGGAATTCAGTATCAACCGGTATCTAAATATCCAGCTGTTAAACGAGATATTGCTTTATTAGTGGATCGTACAGTGACGAATGCCGCTTTATTTACGACGATACAAGAAAATGGCGGAAACTATTTACAAGATATTTTATTATTTGATGTGTACCAAGGTGAAACGGTCAGCAATACGAAGAAATCAATGGGTTATACACTCATCTTTTCAAATAATGAAGCAACATTAGTCGACGAAGAAGTGAACCAAGCTCTAGCAAAAGTAACGAGTGCTTTGATTGAAAGTCATCAAGTAGAAATCCGTTAATTATCCGCTTACTCAGAACAGAATTCAAGGAATTCCAAAATGAATTGGAATTTTCTTGAATTTTTTTGATTATGTCTTTAGACCGGGTTGAGCACGGAAGGCGTGCGAAACAAAAAACCACCTGCTATGCGGGTGGCTAATAAAAAGTTTTACAAAAAAATCTCTTCACTGGCGTTAAAATGTAGTTGTTCAGGCCACATGATAACGAA
>JAATGB010000042.1 GCA_015654945.1 Lactobacillales bacterium
TTCACCTGTATATTCTTTATTAAAATCCATGATAAGTGGCAATAAAGTTGCGCACGCTACGCCATGAGGTGTGTTGTACCAAGCTGATAAAGGATGTGCCATTCCATGTACTAAACCTAAGCCAACATTTGAGAAACCCATCCCAGCAATATACTGTCCTAAAGCCATTTCTTCTCTGGCTGTTGGTTTACCTGCTACAGAATCACGCAAAGCATGGCTGATAATTTCAATCGCTTTTAGATGCAGCATATCTGTCATCTCCCAAGAACCTTTGGTAAGATAGCCTTCAATCGCATGAGTTAACGCATCCATTCCAGTCGCAGCGCATAATCCTTTTGGCATGCCCAGCATTAGCTCACTATCTACAAAAGCGACTAGCGGAATATCATGGGGATCCACACAAACAAATTTCCGACAGTTTGCTTTATCCGTAATAACATAGTTAATCGTAACTTCAGCAGCTGTTCCAGAGGTTGTAGGGACAGCTAAAATTGGCAAACAAGGGTTTTTCGTATGCGCAATTCCTTCTAAACTTAGTACATCACCGAATTCAGGATTTTCGACGACAATCCCGATTGCCTTCGCTGTATCGATTGGTGAGCCACCCCCAACGGCAATTATATAATCTGCATTGCTTGCTTTACAAATTTTCACTCCCGCCTGAACATCTTCAGTCGTGGGATTTGGTACAATTCCATCGTAAATTTCATAAGCTAATCCATTATCATCCAAAATCTTTGTAACTTTTGTTGCAACTCCATACTTTACTAATGATTTATCTGTTACGACTAAAGCTTTCGTAAATCCCCGTTTTCGAGCTTCACTTGCTACTTCTCGAATCGCTCCTTTGCCAAAATAAGCTGTTTCGTTTAAAATCATCCTGTTTACGCCCATTTTCTTCGCTCCCTTGTATTTATTTTGATAGCGGCTGTTCCTATCTTTCTACTCATTTCTAGCAATAATGATGTTTAAATTGTGTAACCAACTCATTCGCATCTTTTCTATTTTTAAAATAAATTTTTTCTCTTTTCACTTCCGTTTTAATTGTTACGAAATACCCTTTGTGAATACCCTCTATCTCTAATTTTTTGATTTTTTCAATTGGAATTAGCAGGAATTGACCATCACTGATATCAAATAACATAAAGCTGCTCGTTCCAACTACTTGCCCATTATTCGTAATAAATTTCCGCTCATGTTTGATTTCTTTGATTAAAGATTTGTCTAATTGTTCGACATCAGAAAATTTTTTGATTGAAAAATAGGCCTTTAAATCTCGTATGATCTGATTATCGTTTAACCTATTTTTCTCCTTTTTTAAGAAGAAAAAGCCCAAAAAAACAAGTAGATACAAGCCGACTAGCAGCTGAATATCTTTTGTCTGCAAATTTTTTTCTAAAAATAAGCCATTCAGCATATACATAGCCAAGATGACAAAAGCACCTTTTAAAAAGATATTTAATTGATTTAATGTCTTGTCTAGCGTAACTTTTCTTAAAAGAATTCCTTGATTTCCCATATCCTACTCCTATCTTTTCTCGAGTGCTTCAAGTTTGATTGATTGCCTAATATCCTTTTCATACTTGGCTTGCCGTATTTTCTGAATAAAGGTGGGATCTTTTGCTAACTCATATAAATGCGTAACTGCTTTAATATGACTCTTCTTATCTTTTGGCGCAATGACCACAATAATACTAATAAATATCTCTTTAGCAAACTGAATAGGTCGGTCCAGCTTTAAAAGAGACATACCGACACGATAAACACCGTCATCCGGACTAGCATGAGGAATTGCTAAATCTGGGGAAATAACTGCATAGGGAAATTCTGGATCATAAGATTCAATGACTTTTTCGACATATTTTTGGGAAACAAATCCCTGATTCACTAAGGGTTTGCTGGCTATTCGAATTGCTTCATCCACCATTTTGACTTTTGAATAGATTTGAATATGCGACAAAGGTAATAAATCCACGAGGTCAGGAGACTGAACCTGACAATTCAGTTTAACTTCTGAAGTGAGAACATACTCTTGTAACTCACGCGTTAATTTATTTTCATCAATTATGCGTGTATTTTTTTTTACAATATTAATCACGTTCTGTACCAATATTCGATCCTTTGAAAGACGTACAGACGGATCAAAGTCGACCCTTTTGCGTACCTCATTTTGTAATTCTAGCTTGTCTTCATCTGTTAAAAAATGATTAATTCTAAAAACTTCTTTTTTGGTTTTAACTGGAACAGTTGAAAAGACTAAATCAATTGCTTCCATATCTTTTTCGTAGAATTCACGTAAAGATAGATTTGAAACAAACTGGTAGCTGCTAAATAATGATTTTAGTTCTCCTAATAAAAGTTTAGAGACAGAAACTCCATGCTGACAAACAACGACCGCCCGTATTCTTTGTTGCTTTTTTTTCTCCAATTCTTCGTTTATAAAGCTTAGTAAAATAATAGAAATATAAATAAGTTCCCCTTCTGGAAAAACAATATCTAAATAACTTTCGATTATATTGATTGATTGATGAACAATTGGATAAATGTAATCATAATTTTCAACATTCTCCATTGAAAGCAATTCGGTATCCGGTAAACCAAACTTGATTCGATAATAGGCTGGAATAATATGCTGATACAGTTCCGCCTCTAATTGTGCTTTATTTTTAACAGCTGTAATACCTAATAACTCAAAACTGAAAATAAACGAGCGAATCTTCTCCAGTAATTTTTGATCCTTATAAGTCGACCGAATTTTAATCAGATTTGTACTCAATAGCTGGACGGCAATAAAATGAATCTCAATTAAAGAATCCCTCCTACCAAAAAAAGCGGCTAACGCTTGGCTAATCTTTGTATAGAAATCTTTTTCTACCATTTCAACATAGTTTCCTAAACTACCTGAAGAAAGAACTTTTCCTTGCTGAAATCGGCATACACACATATAGACTGTCAAACAAAGATCAAATAGCTTTAGTTCAGTAAATTCTAAGCCTAGCCTTCCTTCTAGCAGATACATCTGCTCCTTTAACTGGCTTAATACCCCATAGTCAATTTCAATAATAGCTAAATAACTATCCCAGCTGGCGCCCTTTTTTTTCACTTCTCGAATATATTTAATTCCTAATTTTCGTATTTCTACCTCATTTCCTTCCAAATAAAACCCTTTTTTTCTCGAAAAATGTATGTCAATATCTAGCGGCGCTAACACGCTGTTTTGCAGCTTTTTTTTATCTTTTAAAATTGTATTCTTACTTACTAATAATTTTTGTGCTAACGATTGTAACGTTTCTCTTTGATGAAGTAGGACAGCCAGATATAGATAAGCCATGCGTTCTTTATCTGACAAATGGATTATCGGTGAGACTTTTGCTAAATACTGATCTACCGCTTTCCACTTTTCAGTTAGCAGGAAAAAAGAGCCTTTTTTTCTAATTTTTTTGAGATGGACTAGCGCCAATTCTTGATTGATTTTTTTTATGCGATAATTTAGCTGCCCTTTTGATAAATTGAATTTTTTTTCAAAAAAACTTGACGTATAGTTATCTTTCGAAGCAAATAGCTTTAAAATTTGTATCTCCACTAGCTCCATTATGATCCCTCCTTCATTCAAGTACCTTAACTTTTTATACGTTATTCTGATTGGATGCTATTTTAATTGTATTTCCATATCACTTGCTCCGCGTACAAAATAATCATTTAAAACATCTCTCAATAAGTAAGGAGAACGCGGAATGGCATCAATTGTATCGCCAGCAATATGCGAAGTAATAATTATATTATCTAACGCGAGCAGCGGATCATCGACATGAATAGGCTCTTCCCATACGACATCTGTTGCCGCACCCGCAATTTTATGTGCCTTTAATACCTCCAATAAGTCTTTTTTACAGACAATATCTGGTCGTGCAGTATTAATAAGATAACTAGCGGGCTTCATGAGGGAAAGCAACTCGCTATTAATCATATTTTTTGTTTCAGCCGTTACACGTACATGGAGGGAAATAATATCCGCTGTTTGAAATAAACTTTTCAGCTCAACAAATTTAATTTTTAATCCTTCTTCGCGAATTTTTTCTTGATTAACAAAGGGATCATAGGCAATTACCTCAATGCCAAGTCCATTTAACCGCTTTACAACGAGCTTGCCAATATACCCTAAGCCAACTAAACCAATCTTTAAATTGTTTAACGTTGTTTTATAAGCATCATTAGGAAACTGTTTTGGCCATTTGCCAACCATTACCTGTCGATGAGAAAAAGCAATATTTCGCGTTAATGCATAGCATAATCCGAGTGTAAAATCAGCAACTGGTTCTGCATTTCTGATGACGTGAAGGAGTTTAACTTGTTGTTTCTTAACTGCTTCAAGATTAATATGCTCTAGCCCACCGCGACAAGTACCAATCAATTTCAGCTTGGGTGCAGCTTCTAACATCGACTTCGAAACGGGTGCAATGTGGACAAGTAAATAGTCTGTATCAGATAATTCATTTAGAATTCCAGAAGGTAGCTCTACCTCTTCGGGACCGTTTTGTTCAATTTGCTTGATTTTTTCTTGGAATGCTTCTTTCGTTAGTTCAGAAAACCAATTATATTCCACTATTTCTATTGGTTGTTCAATAAGTAATTCGGCAGCTGCTTCGGCCAAGGTATGCGCAGAAACGAGACCATCCCCTATAACGACAACTTTTGTCATTTACAAAACAGCTCCTTTCTCGGAAACACTACCCGCTTCTTCTTCTAGCTTGGCCATATTTTCTAAGTAAGCATGAATCGCTTCCTTTTTCACGCGAACAAACAAATAAAGAATGAGATAAACAGCGACTGTTAATCCGATCCATAATGGATTCTGCGTCATAAATAGTAGAAATAGTAAGCCCATAATGTGATTCGTCATAACAGCAAAACTACAAATCATCATCGTTCCTGCAGGTAAGTTTACACCCACATCAACAGCTACCTGCGTAAAAATTGGCGCAACTGCCGTAATCATATAAAGTCCACCGACACACCAAATCGCACCACTAATTAATGATTTAAAGATATTGCCATTTGAAATGCAGATAATTAATTCAATCATATAAGGAATTGCGATTAAATCGACCATTGGCAAAGTTTGGTTACCTGGTAAAACAATTGCTAAAATTAGTACAATTGGGATCAACAGCATGCCAGTTAATAAGGTTGCGGTTTCACCATAGCCTGCTGCATCATTAATTGCGAGATACCAGATCCGGTCTTTGCCACCAGAAGATTTCGCCGTACTTTTTGACGCATCTGTAATTGCCGTAAAGGCTGAAGCAAAAATCCCTGCAATTTTAGGAAAAATAGCCATAATGGCAGAAGTTGAAATACCAATCACCATAATCTCACCCCAACCAGTTAAAGTGTTTAATCGCATAAAGTTTCCTGCAAACCCTAAACAAACACCTAAAACGAAACCTAATGATGTTGTTTCACCTAGAAATCCTAATTTGTCTTGCAATGTTTCTGGATTCCATCTAATTTTATTTGCACCTAATTTGGTTAAAATCCAGTCCATCCCCATCGCTAATGGTACTGAACAAATGTGATGCGGTGCACTTATCGTACAACGAGGATAGCCATAATAAACCGACCACCTTTTGGCAACGATTTCTGTAAATACTAAACAATAAAGATTAGACAAGATCATTAAACCAATTGAGAGCCATAAGTTTTTGGTGGACATATAAAGCATTGATCCCCAAAGCATGAAAGAATAATTATTCCATAAATCAGATGGCATAAACACATCGGTAAACTTAATCACAAATAAAACTCCTTGTAGAACTAACCCTAGCGCTAAAAAGATCATACCAACTTGTGTGGAGTACGCCACGACACTTGTTGCCTGCCAGCCCGTATCTAAAATTCGTAAATTCACTCCAGTTTCCGTTACCATTCGGTTAATTGCGGGTGTCACAATAGGTGTATAGGCCCCAATTACCATGTTAAAACCAGTCAATCCAATTCCTGCGTTAAGTGCTGCATTAAAGGCTTTTTTTGGTTTTACTTTCATAATTAATGCAATAAAGAAAATAATAACGGGCACAACAATTGCTGCCCCAAAAGCATCCATAATTTTAGATAAAATATCTAACATTTTTTTCTCCTCTCCTGATCGAAATTAACCCATCAATTTATTAGCAGTTTCCAACAATTCTCCAAAAAATTCTTCCTCACCTATTCCCGAAAGTAATCCAACCGCATTAATTGTCGGCAGCTCATATTTGCCCTTCAATGGACTTGTGTGGACAATCAAATCCCAAGAGCCACTTGCTAGTTGCTCTTCAACCCCGCCAGGATTCACTTCAACCGTTTTGACCTTTATTCCTCGTTCAGCCAAAAAATCTTTGACTTTTCCAGCTACCATGGAACTCGTTACTGTCCCTGAACCGCATACTGAAATAACATTCAGTCTTTTTACCATTTGAATCATCCTCTCCTTATCTAGTTGCTTTATTTCTGTTATCCAAAATTCCTGCTTTAGGTGTTACATCAAAACGTTCTGCTAAATCCCACAATTGATCACTTGTAATTTTTTGTTTAAATCCACCTGGAACTGAAATCACGCGCATGTATATATCGGCTGCTTTTTCTACTGTTTCGACTAAACCAAAAGCATCATCCATTGATTGTCCAGCTCCCATAATGCCATGGTGCGGCCAAATAACGACACGCGTATTTTTCATTTTTTGAGCGGATGCTAAGCCTAGCTCTACTGTTCCAGCTACCATCCAAGGTAATAGCGCTACACCATCGGGAAAAACAATTAAGCATTCCGTAATCATTTCCCAAAGAGAACGCGTAAATTTCTTTTCATCTAATTCATGCACAAAAGTCATCGCCGAAATGGCAATTGAATGACAGTGTAAAATAACCCGATGATTCGGATCTTGCGCCAAACGTACGCCATGACATTTTAAATGTGACGCAAATTCGCTTGTTGGCATACCACCATCTTCTAAGCCCCATAAAACCTTATATCTTTTACCATCCTCTGTCACACGAACAATTGCTAAATTTTTAGCTGGATTTTGACAAATATTTTTAAAATAACTACCAGAGGCTGACACTAAAAAAATTTTATTCGCTAATTCCTTCACCTCAAAATCAAGTTCTTTTTCTTTTACTACCGGTTCTAAGTCAAGGTAGAGACGAACTTCCTCTTCATCTAACAGATAACTGATATTGCCGCCGTTTCTTTCATCCCAACCATTACGCCAAAGATTTTTTGTAACCTCACACATCTCTTGAATAAATGGTGCTGCATAAATATCGTGAATTTTCATATTATTATTCTCCTTTTTTTAATTTAAAAAAATCAGTTACTGTTTCTAAAATGGTTGCTGTATCTGCTGTTTGCGCTAATTGTTTCATCACTTTTTGATCCATGAACATCTCCATTAGATTTTTTAATAGCTGTAATTGCTCCTCACCTTTATTAAAACCTAATAAAAATGCATAGTGTGCCGCTACAAATTGATCAGTTGTTCCCATTTGACCAAAGCGAATTGGAGGCTTTAATTTGATCACGTAAATAAAAGTTTTTTTTATATGACTCGGATCTGTATGCGGGATTGCTACCGCAAAGGAAGTAGTCTGTAATCCTGTGGGATATTCCTGTTCTCTTTCTTTCAAAGCCCATGGATAACTGGTTTCAATAAAGTTCATCTCAGCTAGCTTTTCGGTCGCAAAATTAATTAATTCTTCAAAATTATTCGTACCTTGATAGATATCGACTAATTCTGGATAAAACATTTTTTCCGTAATAATCATTGGCGTCCCTCCTCTCTTTTTTGATTGCAAAGCTAGTTTAGCATTGAAAAAAGGTTTAAAGAATACGCTTTCATCACAAAAAAGAATTTCTCTTTTGAAAAGAGTGGGACGATCTTTTAAGCATTCCTTCTATTAATCAAGTAACACGTAATAACCCGATTTTATTTTACACTCATTATTTGTAAACATACCTTGATTTTCCCTTCAACTTTAAGATAGAAAGGGGGAGCGATCTCGCAACAACGTTTATTTCTACTTATTTTAATAAGGTTTCGCCGCTTTACTCTTAATGAAATGTGCGATTTTTATGCACTCTAAAATCGAAAAAAAGTGGGACAATAATCAGTTTTCCTTCTGACTATTATTGTCTCACTTTCAGCTAATTCCTTTTCGTTTTTTTCCTTTTTATCTCACCAATTACTTTGTAACAAAAAACTGAAATCAAGCTTGTATTTACCATTTTTTCAAATTTTTTTCAAAGTTTTGCAACAACCGTATATTCTTTCTCTCCGATATAATTTAGCGACTGCGGATTCTTTTCTCCTTTCATAGTATCATAATAGAATAGCTAGCAAAGGAATTTTGTCAAACTATTTTTCCTATTCCATAGGAAATTAAGTCTGTCCTTTTTCAAAAAATTATTCCCCCATAACCAGAACATGACATTTTCTGTCACGAACTCTATTTTGATCCCAATCAATAAAGTAAATGTAGCCTACCGTTCCGATTTGCATTTTGCTATCGTCGATAATGAAACTTTCGCTTGCACCGAATAAAGAGCCTCTGATATGTGCATCTCCATTCAAAATGGTACCCGGATCAGGTGGATAATTAGGATCGTCCATTCCTAATAGGAAATCAATATGTTTTGGACCTGGATAACGATAAAGCATATTCTCGCTTAATTCACGCGGCACGATGTTGTCCAGAATACGATTTAAATCTACTTGTAAATATTCATCCCCATTTAAATCTTTATCATGCACATACTCTTCAAAAATAACTGAACAGGTGGTATGTGGAGATTGAACCGTACAAAGGCCATTTGAAATACCACTTTTTTTAACAATTTTTATTAGTTTATCTGTTATGTTATGGTAGGTAACTCGGGAACCATTCGAAGTTAAAATCATTGTTTCTTTGTACATTTTCATGAGATTTTTCCTTTCTCAATATCATTTCTCGCTTTGACTAAGCTTTCAAACATTTCATCTAGTGTTCTTTGAGGATTCTCCGAACATACGATACCACTCGTTCCACCGGTTCCTCCTGCTCCGAAAGCAATCGCATCATACACATCTTGTGCGGTGCTAATTCCAGCGGCTTGTAGTACTTGAATAGCGGGTGAAATACTTTTTACAGCTTGATTGGTGCTTTCCATGTATTCTTTTCCACTCACTTTTCCAGTACCAATTAAAGCTGTCGGTTCACAAATCATAATGTCAGGGTGTAATTGTGCCACGGATTGTGCTTCTGCAACAGAATCCGCACAGACAATCGTTACAATTCCTAATTCATCAGAGCGTTCGATAGCTTGAGCTAGCTGATTTGTAGTCAAGGGACGTTCGGCATGATTTAAAAAAGTTGCCTGAA